>MNWT01000020.1 GCA_001872735.1 Verrucomicrobia bacterium CG1_02_43_26
AATTTTCCTTCACCACCCGGGTTTCCTAAACTATAGTTAAATGGGAATAGTAGCCGCTTCTAATACTTTGCGCTTTGCGTAAAGTATTCCGCTAGATAAAAGCTTAAGGTGCTCAATTTTTGAAAAATAGAAACGTGGGGCTGTCCGATAATTCCTCATCCCTCTGTTTTAAAATAATTGCATATTCCGTCGATAAAATCTAAAAGTATGGTATAATATGGCTGATAGAAAACTACCAAAAGGAGGCAATTATGGCCGTCAGAAGCTATCAGCCGCAGCAATTTATGCTGTTCTTTTCAAATCCCAAAGATATTTTAGGCCAAGACCATCTTTGTTTTGTCGTCGATGACATCGTAGAGCATCTTGATTTATCCGCTCTTACGAATAAACAAGGCACTGTCGGCGCTCCATGTTATGACTACAGGCTGCTGATTAAAGTCTTGTTTTATGGCTATGCCACAGGCACCTTTAGCTCCAGAAAGATTATGAAATCTGCTCAAGAAAACATAGCTTATATTTATCTAACCAGGCAGCAGGCGCCAAACTTCAGAACCATCTCTGACTTTAGAAAGAACCACCAGTCCATCTTAGAAGATTCCTTTATAAGCATAGTCAAAGCAGCCAAAGAAATCGGCTTAATAAAGCTTGGAACAGTAAGTTTAGACTCAACCAAAATCAGGGCCAATGCCTCAAGCCGAAAGAGCTTTACTCAAGAAGAGTTAAAAGAACAAAAGAAACGTATTAGAGACACCATAAGTGAAGCTATAAAAACGGATGAAGCAGAAGACAAGTTGTACGGAGAAGATAAAACCGGCGATGAGCTGCCTGAAGATATCAAAGATCAAAAGAAGCGGCTTGAGAAGATTAAGCAGGCTTTACACAAGGCCAAAGAATTAAACAAAGATAAAATCAACCTAACCGACCACGATGCTAACTTTATGAAAGATAGCCAGACCATACAAACAAATTACAACTGTCAAATAGCAGTAGATAATAAAAGGAAGATTATCCTCTCAGGCGAAGTTAAAACTTGCGTTGCTGATGCTGGTGAAGTCAAGGCACAAGTAGAAATTATAAAACAAATCTTTAAAACGAAACCCAAAGAACTCTTAGCTGACAGCGGCTATTACTCAGTTGATAGCCTTACCTATCTAGATGACAACCGGATTAAAGGATATTTGCCTCATCCTGATTATGCCAGAGACAAGAAAGATAAATTCAAAAACAAACAGCGTCTTTTTAGTAAACAACTTTTCAGATATAACCGTATCAAAGATCAGTACATCTGTCCCGAAGGCAATATCCTTCGTAAAAAAACAGTTCAGTCTGAAAGAGAATTGACTCTCTACCAAGCCAAAGATTGCCAGCAATGCCTTAAGAAAAGTTTATGCCTTCGCGGTAAGGCAAAACTCAGGTTTGTTACCAGGCACACAAGGGAAGATCTTGTTATAAAGATGCGAAATAGGCTGGCTGCGGAAGCTGGCAAGAAAAAATATAACCAACGCGCCCATGCCGCGGAAACACCTTTTGGCCATTTTAAGAAAAATCTAGGCTTTAGACAGTTCTTATGTAGGGGGCTACCTCGTACCTCATCTGAATTTAAACTACTCTGCATAGGCTACAATATTAGAAAAATTGCCCCTCTTATTTCTAGCGCAAGAGACAAAATGAGGTTTAATTCAGCCCTTAGGTGGGCGTTGAATTAGAAAATAGCCTTTCTACCGGAACGTCTTCTTGAGAAAGAGCAAATTTGGTGGCTAATTTTTTATTTGCAGCTATTATCGGACAACCCCACGGTTCTTATTATTGCTCCGATTGCTTTGACGCTTGCTCGTAAAATCAACCTAAACCCGATAAAAATGATGATTGCAATTGCGATATCGAGTAATCTACAAGGCGCGGCAACGTTGATTGGGGATCCTCCCAGCATGCTTTTGGCAGGTTTTACGAAAATGAATTTCGGTGATTTTTTTATTTATAGAGGAAAGCCGAGTATATTTTTCGCGGTGGAATTGGGTGCTTTTGTTTCGTTTTTTGTCTTGATGTTTTTGTTTCGGGAAAAGCGGCATAGGGTTAAAGTTATACCTGTAGAAAAAGTACATTCATGGGTTCCCACTATTTTGCTCGTGGCGCTGATATTTTTGCTTGCAGCTTCCTCTTTCTTTGATACTGGGTTTACTTCTGCCGCGGGAATTATCTGTATGATTATTGGGATCATTTCAGTAGCATGGGAGAAAATATCAAACAGGGGGAGAATATCTGAATTAATTAAATCACTGGATTGGGATACGGCGTTATTCCTAGTAGGTATATTTATTCTAGTTGGAAGCCTTACTTTAACCGGATGGACAGATAACCTGGCTCAATATTTATCAAATATAATCGGAGGAAATATTTTCTTTGGTTACACATTACTCGTATTTATTTCCGTGATTATCTCTGCGTTTGTAGATAACGTTCCTTTTTTAGCGGCTATGCTTCCTGTCGTAGGCCAAATGGCTTATAAGTTAGATGTAAACCCTTCATTGTTTCTTTTCGGACTACTTATTGGTGCAAGTTTGGGAGGTAATATTACCCCAATTGGTGCCTCAGCCAATATTGTTTCCTGTGGTTTGCTTAAAAAAGAGGGGTATAAAGTTAGGTTTAAAGATTTTATGAAAATCGGAATTCCTTTTACTTTTGCCGCTGTAACTGCCGCGTATTTATTTGTTTGGTTCGTTTGGAGGCCTTGATTTAAATACCCTTAATTTAAACCACCCTTAAACTAAAAAATTATTGACATGTTGAGTAAATATGATAAACTTGTTATGAGCAGGTGTTCATAACAAGTAAGGAGTATGTATGCGTCCTAAAAAGACACGGTGGATTAAATGTATACCGGGCGAGCGTTGTTTTAAACCACTATGTAAACCATTAAACAAATTGGAAACTGTATTTTTGACGCTTGATGAATTTGAAGCTGTACGCCTTGCATGCCTTGAAAATTTAAAACAGGTTGATGCAGCAAAAAGGCTTAAGATCTCAAGGCCGACATTCTCAAGGATTTTAACTTCTGCCCAAAACAAGATTGCCGATGGTTTAGTGAACATCAAGGCGATAAGAATTGAGGGTGGTTGTTGTAAGATTAAGAGGAGGAGCAAGTAATGAAAGACTGGAAAAAGTTTCTTTATATTTTAGCGGCGTTTTTAGCGTGTTTTTATCTGCCCATAGAAAACCTACGGTTTTCCAACGCAATCTTTGAGGCCCTTGCACTGGTTAAATGGTATGCGCGGGAGCATGTGCTTTTGTGTTTAGTCCCAGCATTCTTTATCGCCGGGGCGATTTCAGTTTTTGTCAGCCAGGCATCGGTAATGAAATATTTTGGCGCGAAAGCAAATAAATTCCTTTCCTATAGCGTAGCATCGGCATCTGGGACGATACTTGCAGTATGCTCATGTACTGTGTTGCCGCTTTTCTCTGGCATATATAAGAGAGGCGCTGGCCTTGGGCCTGCGATTGCCTTCCTATATTCAGGGCCGGCCATAAACGTTTTGGCTATTATTCTTACGGCACGGATCCTTGGCTGGCAATTAGGATTGGCAAGAGCAGTAGGTGCGGTGATATTTAGCGTTGTTATCGGTTTATTGATGCATCTTATATTTTTGAAAGAAGAAAGGGCGCGTCATGCAAGCGGTGATTTCAATGTAGGCGAAGTAAAAGAGATCCGTCCTTTATGGCAGAATGTTGTTTATTTCTTTTCCATGGTTGCCGTGCTTATATTTGCCAATTGGGGGAAACCTTTGGCAGGAGATACCGGAATTTGGAGTTTGATTTATACTTTTAAATGGTGGATTACTGGTTTTTTCTTGGCAGTTTTAGCCATTACGCTTTTTAGATGGTTTAAGAAAGATGAATTAAAGGAATGGACTGGCGCGACATGGGGTTTTGCACTTCAAATACTTCCGCTTCTTTTAGGTGGCGTGCTTGTATCTGGGTTCCTTTTAGGAAGGGTGGGTCACGAAGGAGTGATCCCATCGCGCTTTGTCGCGGCGCTTGTCGGAGGTAATTCATTTAGGGCGAATTTCTTTTCTTCGATTGTGGCGGCGTTTATGTATTTTGCTACACTTACTGAAGTACCAATTTTACAGGGACTTATTGGCTCAGGCATGGGCAAAGGGCCTGCGCTAGCACTTCTTTCGGCAGGGCCTGCTTTGAGTCTGCCGAGTATGCTTGTATTGCGGAGTATCATGGGAACAAAGAAGACAGTTGTTTATGTGAGTTTGGTAGTAGTCATGTCTACAATTACGGGCATGATTTTTGGGTTTATCGTAAAGTAGGAACGGATGACGAATAAAAAGATTATTAATCTTACGGATGATGATTTGCTTAAAGTAGAGCAGATTGTCATTGATCGTGACAAAGAAGGGGCGCTTGATTTTGTTAAGGAAGTGATTAAGAAGCAAATCGATAGGGAAGACGCCTCAAAAATGAAGCGGCAAGGGATATAGGATGGAAAGAAAAGCAGATGAGATTAAGAAAATTGTCAAGGAAGGTTACGCAAAGGCAGTGAAGCAGACTACTTCGTGCTGTTCTTCGAACTCTTGCTGTAGCGGTACAAGCCAAGCTAAAACTATAAGTAAGACGGTTGGTTATAGTGATGCCGAAATGAATGCTGTTCCTGAGGGTGCGAATCTGGGGTTTGGTTGTGGCAATCCTGTTGCATTGGCGTCCTTAAAAGAAGGCGATGTGGTGCTTGATTTGGGAAGTGGGGCGGGGTTTGATGCATTTCTGGCGGCTCAAAGAGTTGGTAAAACAGGCCGTGTTATCGGTGTTGACATGACTCCGGAGATGATCGACAAAGCGAAGGAAAACGCCCAAAAAGGCGAATATTCTAATGTGGAGTTTCGCTTAGGTGAAATTGAAAAGCTGCCAGTTGAAGATAATTCTGTCGATGTGATTATTTCCAATTGTGTTATTAATCTTTCGCCAGATAAAGAGGCGGTATTTAAAGAGGGATATAGAGTACTAAAATCCGGCGGTAGGTTGATGGTTTCAGATTTGGTGCTTGCTAAAGATTTACCGACTGCCATTAAAAAGTCTGTTGAGGCTTATGTGGGCTGTCTTGCCGGAGCGATTAAGAAAGACGAATATCTGAATCTTATAACAATGGCGGGTTTTAAGGATGTTAAGGTAATTAGCGAATCGAGTTATCCGGTGGATGCTATGTTTAATAACTTCGAGGCCGCTCAAGATGCAGTAGTCAGCATAAAAGTATCAGCAATAAAAAGATAAATGGAGGCGTAGAATGAAGATCGAAATTTTAGGAGTTGGTTGTCCTAAATGCAAACAACTCACGGCGAACGCCGAGGCGGCGGTCAAGGAATTGAATATTCAAGCCGAGATCGGCAAGGTGACGGATATTGACAAGATAACCGAATACGGCGTGATGATGACGCCAGCCTTGGCAGTTGACGGTACGGTGGTTTCGGCAGGGGAAGTCTTAAGTAAAGACGAAATTAAAAAGATTATTTTAAAATAGCACTCCGTGCTTATGTGGAATCGCGCGGGTGCTTGCTAACTGCAAGGAGGTTTTTAATGGCTGGCAATTGTATGTGTAATGAAGCGGGAATATTTATATTTTCTTGTTCTGGAGGATCGGATGTGGGGGAGTTGTCGGACAGGGCAGCGCGTAAAATGGCCAAATGCGGACAGGCAAAGATGTTTTGTCTTGCCGGTATCGGGGCGCATATACCGGGCATGATTGAGTCCACAAAAGCGGCTAACAAATTAATCGCTATTGACGGTTGTCCTGTTTCTTGTTCAAAGAAGACGCTTGAACACGCTGGTTTTAAAGTTACGGCTTTTAACCTTAAAGATATGGGTTTTGATAAGGGTAAGACAAAAGTTGATGATGGATCTATTGATAAAGTATTGTCTAAAATTACAGGAGGCAAAGGTGAAGAAGTTAATCGTAATACTTCTGGCGGCTGTTGCAGTAATTAGCGCAAGCTTTTCTGTTTTTGCCGCAGCAGATAAGCCGGCAGCCAAGGTTATAGCTTATTATTTTCATGGAACAGCTCGCTGTCCGACTTGCTATAAGTTTGAACAATATTCGAAGGAAGCTATAGAAACTAATTTTAAAGATGCGCTTGCATCTGGAAAACTGGAGTTTAAAGTAGTCAATATAGATGATAAAGGTAACGAACATTATGCCAGAGATTATCAGCTGTATACTAAATCGCTTATTTTATCATTGATCAAAGACGGTAAAGAAATTAAATGGAAGAATATGGATAAGATCTGGGAGTATGTTGGTAATAAAGAGAGATTTATTGATTATGTGAAGAATGGGGTTGCCGATTTATTGAAGGAAGCTCAATGACAGAGATATTTATAGGATTTGCATCAGCGTTATGGCTAGGGATCTTGACATCCATTAGCCCATGTCCTTTGGCCAGTAACGTGGCTGCAATTTCTTTTCTGTCTAAGAAAATAACTCATCCTGTGCTTGTGTTTATTTCAGGATTGGCGTACACGCTAGGCAGGATGGTCTCATATGCTGTTCTGGGATGGATTATCATCAGTTCTCTTTTAAGCGTTCCGCAAGTTGCCCAGTTTTTACAGAAATACATGGGTAAGGCTCTGGGCCCACTTTTAATTATTACTGGGCTTATTTTACTAGAAATAATTACTATTCGTTTGCCGGGAGTGTCGCTTTCACAAAGACATCAAAGTAAACTTGCGGAATCCGGAGCTCCGGGCGCTTTTTTACTTGGTTTTATTTTCGCACTGGCGTTTTGTCCGATTTCTGCTGCGTTATATTTCGGAAGTCTTATCCCCTTGGCGATTAAAAGCAAAGCTGGAACATTGCTGCCATTTATTTACGGGGTAGGCACAGGTCTCCCGGTGCTTTTATTTGCTATAGCCATTGCCTTAGGCGTTACTTCAATGAGTCATTGGTTTCATAAGATCACGAGATTTGAACATTATACGCGTAGAATAACTGGTGGTATTTTTGTCCTTGTAGGGCTATATTACACTGGAGTTTATATCCTGAAACTATTTTAAAAGGAGTTTTAGAATGCCTGAAATAAAAAGTAGCGTAAAACTTCCATTCTTTGAAAAGTATCTTTCTCTTTGGGTAATTTTCTGTATTGTTGCAGGTATAATCATTGGAAAAGTATTTCCTACAGGAGTAAATTTCTTAAGTAAACTGGAAGTATCCCAGGTGAATATCCCGGTTGCCGTACTCATCTGGCTGATGATTTATCCGATGATGGTGCAAATTGATTTCTCTAGTATTGTAAGGGCAGGGAAAAAACCAAAAGGTTTAGTAGTAACATTAGTAGTAAATTGGTTAATTAAACCATTTAGTATGGCAATATTTGCGGCAATTTTTCTAAAATACGTATTTGCTGCCTTTATCAGCCCGGCTTTAGCCAAAGAATATATCGCTGGTGCTATACTTTTAGGAGCTGCTCCTTGCACTGCCATGGTTTTTGTCTGGAGTTATTTAACCAAAGGTGATCCCGCCTATACTCTGGTTCAGGTAGCCGTAAATGATCTGGTAATATTAGTTGCTTTTGTGCCGATTGTTAAATTCCTGTTGGGCGTAAATCAAATTATTGTGCCTTATGATGCCTTGATATATTCAACGATCTTTTTTGTGGTTATCCCGCTTGTAGGTGGGTATATTTCCAGGGTTTATCTATTGAAGGCTAAAGAGGTAGATTGGTTTGAAAACGTATTCTTGAAAGCGCTTAAGCCAGTTACTATTGTAGGGTTATTATTGACTTTAATTATTCTTTTTGCTTTTCAGGGGAATATAATACTCGGTAATCCACTTCATATATTGTTAATCGCTGTCCCTTTGATAATCCAGACTTATTTTATTTTCTTTATCGGTTATTTATGGAGTAGGAAATGGCGCTTAACTCATTCGATTGCTGCTCCTGCGGGAATGATTGGCGCTAGTAACTTTTTCGAGTTATCCGTAGCCGTGGCAATTTCTTTATTTGGGCTAAAGAGTGGAGCGGCGCTTGCTACTGTAGTAGGGGTGCTTACCGAAGTGCCAATAATGCTGAGCTTAGTTTATTTCTCTAATAGAACACGGCATTGGTTTGAACCTAAAGAAGAAAATAATCTCTAAGTAGAATAATAACTTGAAAGGAATAGTTAATGAGTAAAAAACGGGTTTTATTTATCTGCGTACATAACTCGGCTCGATACCAATACCAACCCTATACCAAGACGGTAGATTCAAATTGCTAACGCAACACTTCACAGAATTTTTCATGAGGTGTATAAAAACAAAGTGTTTTCCGCGGTCTATCGTTTAATTCGTCTTGGACTTCCTTAAGTCTATTTACAGAGATCTTATTAAAATCTGTTCCGCTAGGAAAATACTGTCGTATTAAAGAATTCGTATTTTCATTTGAGCCTCGTTCCCAAGGGGAATGAGGATGCGCGAAATAAACG
>MNWT01000021.1 GCA_001872735.1 Verrucomicrobia bacterium CG1_02_43_26
TATCCATATTCCTTGATACGCGCTATACGTAGCAAAGGCGGCTACCCAATCAATTACAAATATAAGCCAAAACCAGTGATACCATTTGATTCCTAAAAGCGTCCCTTTTCTACCGTCAAAAACTTCGGAATTTTCGTCACGAAAATCTTGTCCATATTTACCAAAAAAACAACCGACGACCGGGCTTGTAACAACGATAATAGTTACGACTATCCACTGACCTATTGTCAATGGTAAAAAAAGCGGTCCTTTGTAGTTGAATGCAAGAGAAGCAACAACGACCCAAAATATTGACGTTGGTAATGCGGAGGCTACCCCCCAGACCCGTCCACGACTTTTCACAATGCAGCCTGTCACAAATCCGCCAAATGCTGTTCCTATGATAGACGCTATGACTCGCAAAACATGGTGATTTCCCCAAAACCCAAATAACCACATTTCTTCCTCTTTGGGGTATATATACCCCGCTCCTTCTCCAATGGCAGCTGTAATTACATTTGCAATAACCACCCCAAAAAGAACAGCGCCAATTTTTCTCGCAATGATTTGTAATTTTGATTGCTCGTTCACGATGCTTACCACTCTCCGCTTTGTTTTTTTCTACGACCTTCTAGTATGCCTCGGGTATACCCATCTTGCTCGGTTTCTCCGGCCCTCGCTACTGGAGCAACAGGAGGAACGGGGTCTACTCCTCTGACTCTGCCCCCATTATACGTATAACCCTCGATGAAACCTTTTTGATAATTATCGGAATAACTTTCGTACGCTTTCTTCCGAGGCCGATCATCCGACTCATCACCCGTAGTATGAATTTTACCATCACTAAGATCAGTTACTTTCATGGCATACACTACCTCGTGAAATACCAATAAAATAATTATGACTAAAAATATTTTGCGCATTTTTTGCCTCCTAAAACAATCTGATAACACCAAGGAAACAAACCACGATCCGACAACCGGGAGCTTGTGGGCCAACCTCGCCCGCGGAGTATTCTACCTCAACCTCATATGATCATAAACATATTACGTAAGGTGAGTGCAAAAATCCCTCACCTCTCAAAATGGCGAGAATCCCTGCCTGTCCGGCAGGCAGGTGCGGGGGCGTTCCAAACCCCACAGCCCCCGCTTGGAGACCGACTCCCACAAGTTCGATAAAAAATAATGGTGCCGAGGGGCAGAATCGAACTGCCCACGCCTGCCTTTTCAGGGCAGCGCTCTACCACTGAGCTACCTCGGCACTAATTTCCATGATCCATTTATTAAAAGGAAGATATTAACAGAGCTTCTTTCGATTGTAAATCTTCTATTTACCGTGGCTCGCAATCTATGGTTGACATCATCCCTTTTTAGAGCTAACCTCCTGGTCTCTGGTCTTGGAATGTTGTTTGGCAAATAAATCTAAAGAAAGGAATCTACCTTATGCCTGCCACTGCTCCTATTTTCGTTCTTGAAAAACTCCCCTATCTAGAAAATGCCTTAGAGCCTTATATTTCCGCGAAAACTCTCAGTTTTCACTACGGCAAACACCATGCCGGATATGTGGATAAACTTAATTCGCTTTGCGCGAATACCGCATACGCGGATCTTTCAATCGAAGCCGTAATGAAAAAAACTTCAGGAATTTTGGACAAAGCCGCCATCTTTAATAACGCGGCTCAGGTGTGGAACCATGCATTTTATTGGAAAAGCCTAAATCCTGAGGGATCTCGAAAACCTTCCGGTGTCCTGTTGTCAAAAATCGAAACGACTTTTTCAGGGTATGAAAATTTTCATAAGCAATTAATCGAGACAGCCATTTCACAATTCGGCAGTGGCTGGGCGTGGCTCGTCAAAGATGGAACAACACTCAAAATTGTAAAAACAACCAACGCTGACAATCCTCTCGTACATGGTCAAAAGCCGCTTCTGACCATCGACGTTTGGGAGCACGCCTACTATCTAGATTACCAAAATAAGCGCCAGGCTTACGTGGAAGCTATAGTTGATCATTTGCTTAACTGGGATTTTGCGGCGTCCAATTTCTAAGTTGAATACACCACGGATACGAGGATGTCTCTCGTGGAACGGGTAAGCAATTAAACACTATTCTCTTAACTAGGGCACACCGTTCATTAAAAATAATATTTTTTTGCTTAACTTTATCGCTTCGTCATGTTACTATGGCTCACGTTTGGGTATTTTCTTTTATTAACAAGGAGGCAAAATGCGTAAAGGAACGTTAGTCATTGGTGTAGTTTTAATGCTCGCAGTCGCTTATTGCGTGAATGCGTATGCAGCTGATGCGGCAGGAACTTCTGCATGGGAGGGTTTTTGGAACTCAGTCGGCGGATTTTTCTACAACGCGTTGCCCTGGAACTGGGGCAATTGGGTTGGTAAATAAGTACTAACCGCTCGTTAAATAAATCAGAGGCGTGGGAAACCGTGCCTCTTTTTTATTTTCTTTCATTCATCTTTTCTCTGGAAAAATGCCGCCCAACATAAGGAGAAGATGAGTCTACTGAGGTTATGAGTTCAAGCGTCTCCGGATCAAATCTTAAAGCGCGAAGCTTTCGGGCAAACACCGCCGTCGATACGGCAACAACCAATGTGATAGTCCCTCCCACGGCCACGCATGGGACAGTTCCTATAAGAGAAGCAAGCATACCGCTTTCAAAAGTGCCGACTTCGTTAGAAGCACAGAGAAACACCATATTAACCGCCGCGACACGGCCGCGCAAAGGATCCGGAGAAAGAAGTCTCATCATGGATCTGCGGATCACGACACTGACACCGTCAAAAACGCCGCTTACGAATAAGGCGCTCATCGACAGCCAAAAATTTTTCGAGAAAGCAAATACGAGAATACTGACGCCAAAACCTGCGACTGCCCATAATAAATTGCGTCCCGCGTGCGCCATCGGAGGCCGGTGTGTCGCCATCAATGTAATGAACACCGCACCCATAAAAGTAGCCGCATTTAATAATCCCAGCCCCGTAGCGCCAACATGGAGAATGTCCTCGGCATAGATTGGCAAAAGCGCCACCGCACCCCCAAACAGCACCGCCAAAAGATCAAGACCCATTGAAGCAAAAAGAGGTTCACTCTTCAAAACAAAATGCCAGCCGATGCCGAGACTTTTAAAGAGCGATTCCTGCCGCTTGGGTACCGACTGAGGCTTCGGAGAAATAAAAAATGTCGAAACCCAGGATAAAATAAAAGCGCCCGCTATCACAAGATACGAGCCTCGCGCATGCCACGCGTCAAAAATAAAACCAATCGCGGCTGGCCCCAGCACCGCGGAGCTAATCCAAGTCGTACTAATCCAGGAAGAGGCGTTGACCGTTAAATGTTTTGGGACCACCTGCGCCTCAAAAGCAGCGTTGGCAGGATCCGCGAAGCCGCGCGCGATACCGGCAATGAATATCACGGAATACAACCCAAATACCGACACCGATTCCCCATGCCACGATAATAAAGTGAGAGCTATCGCGCAAAGAAAAGAAGACGCACGCGTTATAAGTATTATCCTTTGACGATTGAAATGATCCGCAACATATCCTCCGAAAAGAACTAACGAAATCGCAGGAATAGCCTCGATTAAGCCCAGCCACCCGAGCGCCAAAGCGCTGTGCGTGATCCGGTAAATTTGAAAACCGATCACTACGGCGAGCGCGCGGCTTCCGAAAGTGAAAAATCCTACCGAACCGATAAAAAGACGAATATCGGGGATATTTAAGGAATCTGCAAAGTGACGTTTGAATTGGTTCATAAGGCTTTTATTATACATGCCATTGCAAATCTCCGAGCGAGAGCCGTCTAAAAGTGTCCAAGAGCTTGCCTTAGTTTAGTCTCAATTTGATCAGGAGCTTCGTTCTTCGTATAGATTGGGTTACTAAACCAAACAGTCACACGACTAAATGGATAAGGCACTTCATATTGATCCCATCGTTTCTTTAGTCTGAACCCTTTGCTTATTTCTTGTCGAACCGCCACAATGGGCTTTGAAGTCTTCGCGGCCAAGTACAGCGCACCGGGCTTTATATAACCTGCTTTTTTGAGGCCAAATTGTCCCACAATGCCATCCGCTACCACAGTCACATGCGAACCTTGTTTTAACATTTTTTTTAGCCTAAACATGGACTTGTCGGCAACTGTCACAGGTGCGGATTGGTAACCAAGGTGTCGGCGAATTTTCCAGTAAATGGCATTCTTCCAATCCGGCAATGTGATTGACCCCATTCGACAGTAACTGCCCAACATGAGCGGCACAAACGTTTTTCCGTGCCAAACCACATAAATCGCATTAAAGCTATTTAAAAATTTTCTTGGCGAAAATTGAGAATTGATCACTTCCACCCGGAGGGTGCTATAATAGATAAAGTAGATCCAGGTAATCCATAAGGCGGCTAACTCTAACAAAAAGTCTTTTAGCCAGCCTGTTTTTTTTGTGAAGGAATGCCGCATGTATCCTGTCTTATACTTTCAAAATAATCGCATCGTGTCTTATGATCTGATGGAGCTTTTGGCCTACCTGGCCTTTTCTGTCTATATTTACCGATCGTTCGTTAAACTGAACATCAAACCCTCTCAGATCTATTGGCTGGTTTTTTTGGGTTTTATCGTCTATAGCCTGGGTGGCATGATCCTGCCGATGGTTTATCAATGGTTCCAATACCACCGACGGCCTCAATGGAAATTTTGGCAACACAACCCCGGCCGCTTTTTTCATAGCGTGGTAATCTCTGGTCTTTGTTACTTCCTTTTGATATCCAAAATATTCAAGTGGCCTACCAAAAAAATTATGGATCATTTCGCGATCGGTGTCATGCTCAGTAGTCCGATAGGACGGATCGGTTGTTTTCTTCAAGGATGCTGTGGTGGAAAACTCTCCACCCTGCCTTGGGCGATGACGTTCCCTCGATACCCCAATGCGCGTCTCCACCCCGCTCAATTATATATGTTTTTTACTGAAAGTTTTATTTTTCTTTGGCTGATTTTCTTTAATAAGAGAAAAAAATTTGACGGTGAAACATTTTGGGTAGCGATTTTCCTTTATTCAGTCTATCGTTTTTTTATTGAATATGTTCGGACGAATCCCATGTTTATATTCGGCTTAACACATGCTCAAGT
>MNWT01000022.1 GCA_001872735.1 Verrucomicrobia bacterium CG1_02_43_26
GGCAAGGGAAGGCAAATTGCCAGCGATGATAATAGCGTTAAAAGACAGCGGTTTCTCCCCAGAAGACATCATAAAACTCCTGTCCATCACAAATAAGGACGGCTACACGCTTTTATTTGGTGGTGAAGACAATGAAGATTTAATCAAAACCTTAGAGGAGGTAGGGCTTAAGAAAGACGATCTCAAGCCATTATATCTGAGATGGAAAGGGATTGAAAAGTCGAATTGAAACATTTGTTGAAAAAAATTTAAAAAGAGTTAAAGAATTGGCGCAAAAACGGAAGAAAAATTCCACAAAAGTTAAATCATAAATAGAATTTCCTCGAGATTAATTGATCCTATTGATGAAGGTTTGGATCTGAGATGCCGAAAACGCAGCCACAAATTGGAAAGAGAAATACAAGTGCAACACCTTTGGGAAACAGAGTCGGGAAAACCTGAGTGGTAAAATTGCAAAATATTCCTTCTTGCAACATCGGGGCATGAGATGATAGCTTAGTGGCCTTTAACTTGCGTGCGCACCCTTATGTCTTCGGAAAACCATAAAATTCTTTCCCGCGAATGCCAGGCCACTATGATCCCGGTCGGCGATCATGTAAACCTGCCCGCCGGCACTAAAGTGACCATTACTCACCGCCTGGGCGGCAACTTCACCGTCACATCAGATTACGGCATGTTTCGGATTCAAGGTAAAGATGCTGATGCCATCGGTGAGCCTATCCCTGCCGAAGTCCCCCAAGAAGAAGAAAGCACACCCGAGAATCATGATGGCTCGGTTGACGAAGAAGCCCTCTGGTCAGCCCTTAAAAAGGTCTTCGATCCAGAAATACCCGTCAACATTGTCGATCTAGGCCTCATTTACTCCCTCCAAACCACTCCTTTGGAAACGGGAGGAAACCATGTACTCGTCCACATGACATTGACAGCGCCCGGCTGTGGCATGGGCCCGGTCATCGCCGAAGACGCAAAGAACCAACTTTTGGCAGTCAACGGAATCAAAGACGCGACTGTTGACATTGTCTGGGATCCTCCCTGGAATCAAGACATGATCTCGGAAGAAGGCAAAATGCAACTTGGCCTCATCTAAGAAGCGTAATTTTGTGTTGCTCGTTTAGCATTAACCCATTAGGTTAAGAGTTACTTGTTGGTAAGTAACCCTACACCCCATGACGTTATGAGAAAATACAATGCCATTTACGCCCTAATAATGAGTTTTTACTCAAAAGCTTTTTATAGAGATGTTGCCCGCAATTGGACAGGAACCGGCTTCGCCTTCCTCTTCTTTCTAGCAGCTCTCCTGGCTGTACCCGCAGCATTCGTCATACAAGTTGGGATTGGCAATACCCTTCAAAAGGATGTACAAGGCCTTGTGGACCAGATGCCTGATATGAATATTAAAGAAGGCATTCTCTCTACCCCAAACAATAAAACGTACGAAATACGCGATACCGATACACAGGAGCTGATTGCCCTCATCTCACCCACGAACGCTACCCTTGCTGAGAACGGAGAAGAGCCAAAAATCCTGGTACAGCGCACAGAGGTAATCATCCGCAAAAACAGCTACGAAACAAGAACGTATAGCTTTGCGAACATAAAAGACCTCCATGTAGACCAAAAGATGGCCTACAAATGGCTAAACATGGCAGTCAAATGGTCCGGAATCACACTCTACCCGCTTATTGTACTGGGCTTATATATCTCCGGAATTCTGTACGCGCTCTTATTATCGATATTGACCCTTATTCTTAGCTTAATCATCCGCGCGCACTTCACCTATTTACAGTGTCTACGCACCACGGTGTTGGCAATGACCCCTGCCCTTCTGCTTAAAGTGATCGATATTATGGGTTATATACGCATTCCGGGTTATGTCTTTTTCATTATTGTGGTATTCTACGTTATCCTTGCCCTCATCTTCAATAAAGGCAAACACGCTAAAGAATAATATCAGCACACAGATTTATTCTGCCACAATTTGTCCGAAATTGTGCGATAGAACCATGTGATCAAAAAGATAAGCGAGCACACAATCACGATTGCGGCACCTGATGATATTCTAAAGTGGTAGGATATAACCAATCCCGCTATGCCCGAAAAGACGGCTATGCAAGCAGAAGCTAGCATAATAGACTTCACTGATCGGCCAATAAGACAAGCACTTGCCGCAGGAGTGATCAGTAAGGCAGTTGTCAGCAAAGCGCCCACAATCTGCACGGCTGAAACGACACTGAGAGCGATTAAAAAGAGTAAAACGTATCGAATTTTACCCGGATTAATTCCAATCGTTTTGGAATAGTCCGGATCGTAAGAGCTCAGTTTCAGTTCCTTATATAAGGCAAAGACCACGCTCAATACGACAATTGTAACGCCGCTCATAAACAGCAAATCCTGTGAAGTAATGCCCAAAACGCTCCCAAAAAGAATGCTACCAAAATCACGAAAAGAGCGAATAAAACTCATCATCAGAACACCCAAGGCAAACATGGCAGATAAAACGACGCCTATGGCGGTGTCCTCTCTAATTTCCTTTCGCGAAGAAAGCCAACCCACACCAAATGCGGTTATTACACTAGCTCCCAAAGCTCCCCAAACCATGGCAAACCCCTTTATGTAAGCAAATACGATACCCGGAAGTATTGTATGGGAAAGAGCGCCCCCGATAAAAGACATACGCCTGAGCACAACATAAGTACCAATAATGGAGCAATTGATCCCTGCGAGCGCAACACCACATATCGCCTTTTGCATAAAAGGGTAAGAAAAGGGGTCTGTTAACCAAGATAGCATATATTAAGAATCCTCCATTTTATGCTTACTGGCCCATTGAGCAGAGTTGACCTGTTTACCATCATGCATAAAGTATGCATTATCAAAATCTGTTTCCAGTCCTCCTAAGTCATGAGTCGCCATAAAAACTGTTTTACCCTTGTTACGCAAATCATCCAAGACAATTGAAATAATGTGCCGATTACGAGCATCAATCGCACTCAAAGGTTCATCGAGTAAAAATAAATCTGCCTTATGAACTAAAGCTCGACCCAGCAAAGCGCGCTGCTTCTGGCCTCCGGAAAGATGTTGAATGGAGTTATTTTTCAGTTCTACTAGCTGAAGGAGCTCCAGCGTTTCATTCACTATTTTGCGATCCGATTTAGAAGGATACTGTAACCACCCGAGATGAACGTACCTACCCGCTAATAAAAAATCGAACAGCGAAACGGGAAATGACCAGTCAATAGCGGCTCCTTGAGGTAAATAAGCAACTTGGTGAAGACATCCACCCACGTTATGGCCAAAGACCTTTAATGTACCAGAAACAATAGGCAACAGACCTGCTATAGCCTTGAGGAGAGTGGATTTACCAGCGCCATTAGCCCCCACCAGAGCAACTCGCATGCCTTGGGCAATCGTAATAGAAATATCCTTGAGCGCGGATCTATTGCCCCCCGGATAACCCGAATAAACATGGTGAGCCTCTAGTGCCGGAGCAGCCAGGAGTTTCTCATGTTCACAGGGTCCTTGATAGGGGAATTTCACAATCTAATAATCACTTATTATTCAAAGCTTTGACAATAGCATTCACATTATAATGCATCATGTCAACATAGGTACTCCCCTCAGAGCCCTCTTTACCCAGCGCTCCTGTGTAGAGCAAAATAGGTTTAGGTAAACCCGCCTCACGCGCCAACTGATCAATCAAGATAGGGTTTTGTATATTTTCACCAAAAACGGCCCGAACCTGATTGGCCTTAATAAGGTCAACTAATTGCGCAAACTTTTGAGCTGAAGGATCCTGAGTATCGGTTGTAACGGAGTCTAAAACGCTTCCGAGATAGCAAAAGTGGTAACGCTGGGCAAAGTATGCCAAGTTATCGTGGTTAGAAACTAAAATGCGCTGATCTTTAGGTAATACACTCACCTGCTTCTTTATCCAGTTGTCTAGAACAACCAAACTGGCGATGTAGGTATTGGCACGCTCCTCATAATAGGCAGCATGTTTTTCATCAATATCCGCTAACGTATCCCGAATCGTGAGTACCGAAATCATGGCACGATTAACATCGAACCAGAAATGAGGGTCATACTCACCATGATCATGCGCGTGGTGCGACTCTGTTGCTGAAGCTTCGTTAGCAACGGCAGCAGGCTTATTAGCATCGATTTGCTTTTCTTTATCCTCATGTGCGCAAGAACAGCAGCAAGGTTTACAAGCCTTTTTATCAAGGAGCGGTTGTTGCTTATTTCTTGGTTCCAGATAGCTTGAGGCAGTTAGGAATGCTATACCATCGCTAATAATAACACGTTCGGCTTTCGAATTCGAAGCCTTGTATAGCTTATCCAGCCAATATTCCAGCCCAAGGCCATTTTCAAATATTACATCAGCCTCCGCAAGTGCAATGGCATCCGCGGGCGTAGGCTCAAACGTATGAACATCGCTTTCACGCCCAACCAGAACAGTGAGGTTAATATCAGTTCCACCAACCTGGTGAACCCAATCGCCAAGGATGCTGTAGGTTGCTACCACATTAAGTTTATGGTCATTTCCCTGTGCGAAAGCGACATGGCTAATAGCAATCATTGCGGCACAGAAAATTATTTTTTGCACAAAGAGAGGTCGAGGAAAGCTACAATTTTTCATTGTTATTTTTGAGATATGTAATAGGTTAATTGAGGGAGCTAGATTATTATCAAGAAGGGCAAAATCCTAAACAACGGTTCCGGAAATGCCAATATAATTAATTCGCTGAATCAAAAATAAGCACTGTAAATTTTTTATTCCATGTTATCGACACCCGCCCCCTTCCGGCCAAAGCGATAACGTTTCAAGTCAGTTAATTGGTTAAAAAACAAGCATCTCGTTCCCGATGATCCACTAAATGAAAAAAAAGCTTTACATACCTCCCAAAATGTATTTTGCTTGTATCTTCACTAAAGAGCATTTTTGAAGTAATTTATATCATTATGGGAAATCTTAAGAAAAAAAGACGTTTAAAGATAAACAAGCACAAACGCAGGAAACGTTCCCGCGAGAATCGCCATAAGAAGCGTACTTGGTAGTTTATATAGCACTTTAGGGTGCTATAAGATGCTCAAATCTATTTTCAAAGCCAAAAACAATGTTTTTGGCTTTTTTGTTGTCTATTGTGATTCAATTGAGGGTGCTGAGCCTACAAAATCGGTTAAAGCTGCTTTATTCTTGCAAGAAAGAAGCTGAAGTATTTTTGGTCTTCTTATCTTGGACAGCCCTCAAGGCCTCTTTAGGCAAGGACAGGCGCTGATTTCCCTTTTGCTTACGCAAAGCAGCTTCCTTATTACTCTCCATCACGGAATCGAAGACCTCCTTACGGAAGATAGAGATTTTTCTAGGAGCCTCGATGGCTAACTTGACAAGATCCTTCTCTATCTTGGCTATTTTAACTAAGATTTCGTCTTCCCCGGAGCCAATAATAATAGACTCCCCCTCTTTTCTTGAAAGAACTAACATAGGAGATTCCTCCTCTTATTAAAGCTGAGTTTTGTTAGAGTATTAATCTTCATAAAGCAAGTGTCTGGGAGAATATTCATTAAAATTCTCTATGATAACCTGCTTCCCCTTCAAGGTTTTTTTATTAATCAATAACGGAGCTACCAAATTAACCGTAACAACCCTGCCGCCACCGGTATTATGTATTGTCACAATATTGAGCAAGCAAGTACCATCCGATTCAGAAATATTGAGCTGCTCGACATCATCCTCAGAAATTCTGATTGAGTAGTTATCGATTAAGCCCGCTGGTTCTACCACAAAGAATTCCAGCGCCTCTTCCTTAGTAGGACCCTGTTGCGTTTCTCTTAATCGCATAAAAGGGAGTTCGCCCTCATCATAAACGATTTCCATTTCTCTTAATTCCGAAAACCCAAGCAACCCCCGAACGAGCTTGATCTTATGGGCATCTTTGGGCATTTCCATTGTTATCGCGTTATCTTGATCTAACTTCATGTACATAGTATTTGTGGGGTTAATTGTGAAATTGCTCTACCTGATATAATTCATCAGAGACTCGCTCATTACTCTAGCGGCGCCCTGCATGGCTGCCGTGTAAGCTGTCTGAATTTTATTTAATTCTAAAATGGTTTGTGACATATCCGCATCAACATCACCGGAAATACTTTTATCCAAATTTTGATAAGATGCGCTATTTTGAGATTTAGCGGTCTGAACCCGCATTAATTTTGCACCCATGGTGCTGAGACTGTCCACGATGTCGTTCTCAGAAGTGATTAAAGCAGTCTGGGAGGAAGTAACAGCGGTTGTATTACTTGATTCCAAAGCGTCCCTTAAATTCAAAATATTATTAATGGCAGTCAGCATCTTATTATTTTCAGCCCCACCGGTATGGGGATCCACCATGGCATTTTCGGAAATGGAAAAACTAGCGGAACCACTATTTCCGACATAAGTTACGGCGGTTATTTTCCCATTTGAATCACGCGTTGTTGAAAAAGGACTTGCAGACGTTGCTGTTCCCGCAAACAGAGGGTCATCCAGGTATTCCGAGTTTGAGGATGATACCGCTTGCTCCAGAAGCTGATTTACTTCTTTTGCATAGTCTGTGTAATTTCTTGTTGAAACTCCGGATTGCGTAACCGTTGCAATTTCTTGAGCTCTGCTGACGGTTGACTTAAGACTTTGAATAGCATTCACGCTCATATTGAGCACATTTTCTGCTCTTTGAGCATTTTTTTGATATTGAGTTAAATCTCGCTGTAAAGACTGATAACCAATCGCTCGAGCTGCGGCAGCGGGATCATCACTCGCAACGGCCACTCTTTGACCGGAAGAAATTTGAGCCATTAATTGAAATTGACGACCATTCAGCTTCATTAAATTCATCTGTAAGTCTGTCGTAAAAGTATTACTGGCTGCTCTAATTATTTCACTCATCGATTATATGTCTCCTTTTTTCCTTAAAGTTTATACTCGGCTTGCCTCTTTAATTAACGAACCAATCCGACGAGCTCGTCCATTAACTGACTAATGACTGACATTACGCGCGCACTAGCCTGGTATGCTTTCTGATATCTCATAAGATTCGTGACCTCTTCATCCAGTGAAACCCCGCCGATCGTTGCGCGTTGTTTCTTATAGGACTGTAAAGCAAGATCTGAGCCAGATAATGCAGATTTTGCAGACGTAACCTCTTTGGCTACACCGGTGTTTATTTGATTAAAATAATCCGTAAACGTACCATTGATTGAGGCTCCCGAACCGGTTGAGAAAGTCTGGTCTACCAGACCAGCAACGGCAATGGCTAGCTCGTTCGCAGAAGCGGCTGACGTATTCGTTGTTTTAAGCGAAGTTACTGTAAGATTGGGATCAAGCGCAATCGTTGCCGCCGTTGTTCCCGTTGATAAAAAGAAATCCTGGCCTGTGGCGCTTGTAGGATTATAAGCTGTATTAACGGAACCAACAATTTGCGACGTGAGCGCATTCAGCTGCGTTTGGGTTTGGGCTAAAACACCGGTTCTAACAGATTGAACCCCACCTAGTGAGCCGGATTTAACATCCAAAGTAGCCGATGAAGTCCCACTAGCAACAAAGCTCGTACCATTATAATTGAGCGCGTTATCAACCACGCCTTTATTGACTAAAACGATATCATTTCCTGAAGTATCCTGGATAACAACCTGTACATTACCCGGCGAACTATCAATCGGTTTTACATTAAAATTAACATATTGGGCTAATTCTTCATATACCCCCTGTAATTCATCCCGCACTTCAAGTGCGGATCCCGGTTTACCCACCTCAAGTCGGGATATAGCGGTGTTAAAAGTTGCGATTTTACCCAAGAGATCATTTACCTTATTAACATCTCCATTAATCGTCTCAACCGCACTGGCATCGACCGTTGCCAGACGACTAGAAACGAGGTTCAACTTACTTACCAACGCAGATGCCTTTTCCACCAAAACAACCTTTTGGCTAGAATCGGTAGGCGTAGCAGACAATCCCTTAAAGGCGTTAAAAAAATCATCAATACCCTGTGCTATTCCCCCGGTTGAACCATTATCACTCGTAGTACTGATAGAACTTGTAGTTTGTGAGCGATCGATTTTTTCGCCAATGGCAGTTTCGATACTTGCAGAGAAAATTTGTTGTGATTTTAGAGAACCCTGCACCATGCCCTCTTTCACAATTTGATTATCTAAAATGACATTACGTACATTTTGAATGGTAGATATTTCGATGCCTAAGCTTTCCACACCACTACCCGCTAACGTAGAACCCGCTGTAGAGATAATGGCATACTGACGCGCGTATTTATCATTATTAAGATTGGCAATATTATTGCCCGCAATCGTAGCCTGCTTGGCATGGATATCCAAGGCCGTTGCTGCTTGTTTTAATCCTGAAAATAATCCTGACATATATTATTAAAAAACTTGTTAGACGGAAGCACTCACATGAGAACCATCTGAACCTGTTTTGAGAGAAAGAGACCCCTTGCGATCGTAAGTCTTCATGACCTTGTGGGGTTGAAAGGCGCGTATGACCTCTTCTGTAACTTCGTACGCCCGAGAAAGCAGCAAATGAGACTGGCCTGCTTTTCGTTGCGTTTTATCAATAAGCGCAATGACCTCCAACACAAGCGCCTCCACTAATCCCCGTATTTGTTCCGGAAAAAGAGGTAACAGTTTTAGGATAGAACCGTTTACAGCAACTCCCAAATTTTTGCCCAGAGATTCAATAATCAACTCCCGCTTGTTGCGAAGATCTTGGTTAATGGCAATTTGTTCATCTATCTTTTGTTTATACTCCAGGACATTTACAGAATCGTGCTTCAGTATATAGGTTTGCTGCTCCTCCAGAAGGTTTAACAAACCCCCATATTCTTCTATCTCAGATCGAAGCGCTTCGACAAGACTTTGGTAAAGTTGATTGTGAAATTGGTTAGTCATGGCAAACATAGTATTTATTATTATTACTGTTGCGGGTTAGAAAGTTGTTTAATTTGAGAACTGTAGTTGATTCCGAACAAACGTTCACGAGAGGTAATACTATCGGCGAGAACATCTGTAACAAAGTAGTCATATCCCTTAATGTCTTTAAAAGCATCTTTAAGCATCATGCGTACCATAATTGATTCGAACTGACGGTCCATTTCAGATAATTTGTCCGTTTCCGAAATTTTCTTACTGCCCTTAAGCACACGCAGCTCCTGAATACCCATATAAGTAGGCTTATTGGCTTCATTGAGCGAGTTGCTATTGAGAATTTCGGACATGTTATCAAATAAAGATAAATTAATTTAAAATAAGTTCTGCGTGAAGCGCCCCAGCACTTTTAATCGCCTGCAAAATAGACATCATTTCACGCGTAGATACCCCAAGCGCGTTGAGTGCGGCGGTTAAGCGCTCGATAGTAGGTAAATCCTCAACGACCTGGAAAACGCCTTTTGTTTCATCCACATTCGTCTCCGTATTGGAGTATGTTGTGGTATCCCCTGTGTTACTCAATGCGTTTGGTTGGCTTACCCCTTGAGTATTCGAAATTGAAATTGTTAACGAACCATTACTGATGGCAACCGTTGATATACGAACATTAGACGTAGCTACAATCGTTCCTGTACGCTCGTTAATAATGACCCTAGCGGCAAGATCCGGTATAACATCCAGTTCTCCGATAGAAGCAATAAAATTTGGTACTTGCCCACGATACTCAGGGGGAACAAGGACATTAATCGTTGCAGAGTTCATAGCCTGTGATGTGCCTGGGAAAATTTTATTAACGGCATCCGCAACACGAACCGCAGAAACAAAATCAGGACTCTCCAGCAATAAGTTTAAACTTCCATGATGCATGAATTCCGTTGGGATCTCCCGTTCCACAATAGCGCCACTTGTAATGATGCCGACCGTCGGGTGATTTTGCTGAACCGTTGCCCCCCCCTCTCCGCCGGAGCCTCCCAGGAAACCACCAACCGCGATTGGCCCTTGACCAACCGCATAAACAACACCATCAGCGCCCACAAGCGGGGTTTGTAGTAAAACCCCGCCCTGTAAGCTCTTCGCATCTCCAATTGAAGAAACGGTGATATCTATCTTAGATCCTTCTCTGATGAAAGGACCTATGTTTGAGGTAATCATCACAGCAGCGACATTTTTAGACTTAATGTCATCTGGATTTACATTTACCTTTAACGCCTTTAACGCGTTAACCAACGCTTGTGATGTGTATTTAATCCCATTACTATCTCCCTGGCCCGCAAGACCCACGACCAAACCATATCCGATGAGTTGGTTATCTCGTGTGCCTTCTATATGCGTGAGATCTTTTATTCTTGAGCCCATGAGGGTGACCATGGAGCTCATCATTAGAATCAAAATATATAAAACAAATTTCATGGAAAGATTAAAAGGGGTTAACAAAATCGTTAAATCTCAGCAACCAACCCTTCTTTTGAGCATCTGTCAGTTCGCCTTCAGAAATGAATTCTACTTGGGCATCTGCAATGTTGGTAGAAGCTACTGTATTCTCTGTTGAAATATCATAAGGACGAACAACCCCACGCAGAATAGCAAATCGAGTCTCCCCTGAATAAGAAATCATGCGAGCCCCTTCGATTACCAAATTACCGTTAGGGAGGACATCGATCACGGTTACAGCGGCACGAGCATTAAGCGTATTACTGTTTTCTATTTTACCGCCACCCGTGTAAGTATTTTTGCCGTCGATTTTGGTTTTGGGGAATTCGCCGCCTACGGTGGTGACTTTGTCTACGGCGGCGCTGTATAGGAATTGGGTTACGGTGTTGTCGATGCCGGCAACTTTATCAGTGGTCGTCTTTATTTCGTTTTTCATTGTGGTGCTTTCAGATACAATTATGGTGAGTATGTCACCAACCTGGCTGGCCGTTTTGTCTGCAAACATGCCACGTTCGTTGTTTGTGGATTTTCTCCACAACGAAATCGCATTTGCCGAAGTGAAAGAAAATGCGGTTATTAAAAACAGGTTAAAAATATACTTGTACGGTATTTTCATCTAGAATTTGGGCTTGGATGTCTTTTCTGGATTTTAAATTGCGGATGCTGATGAATTCGCCGACAAGCCCATTTTGGAGGGCTTGGCCCTTAGTGGTGATTCTCATCATACCCTCTTTGGCAACAAGCTCTACGACTTGACCCTTGCGAATATGGGGCTTTTCGATAACAGAAGTCCACAGGAGAGGTCTGCCAACGGATATGGCATGGGCGGATTCGTAGTGATCGATCTCAACATCCCTGGGTAGGATATCTTGTTTTACCCTTAGGGTATCAATTGACTGTTCTTCAAACATGCTCCTATCGAGAGCTGCCCCGCGGCGTATAAACTCTTTAGCGACCAGGATCGGGTTCCAGAGCTCGCATTGGACAGGGATTTTCCATTCCCCGAGTTTTTGGCCATCCGCGTAGATCGCAAACCCTATAACAAAACGTGAAGAAATGCCATCGGGAGGGGTATAGTTTAATTCAACGGACCAATCGGGGTTAGTTGCCCTGACCCCACTCCAAAGCGTTGCCGGAGTCATTCTAAAATCACCCTTAAGTTCGTATTTAAGGAAAAGTTGTTCCTTCAAGGCATTGGAAACATCCGCCCAAGTAATAACAAAAATCTTTTTCTCGATTTTCTTCTCTGAAGACACCCTTGAGACAGTATCATTCTGAGCTACTGTAATTGGGGTTTTACTGAGCGATCCCGTTACCTTGTGCTGAGAAAGAGACGGCAGACTTATCGGCTCGAGAATTGAAGCTAAATCAGCCTGTAAGGCTGTGAAGACGAACATTAGGAGTGATATGACGAGGTATCTCATGGTTGTACCTTAATTAAATTAGCGCTTCAGTTGGTTGATCTTGGACATATTTTCATCAGCAGCCTGGACGACCTTGGAATCCATTTCGTAGGCGCGCTGAGCGACAATCAAATTGACCATTTCGGTAACCGGCTTCACGTTGGACATTTCTAAGTAACCCTGCTTTAAAGTACCAAAACCGAGCTCACCAGGGTTACCCTGTTCGGCTGTACCACTGGCATCCGTTTCGACTAATAAGTTCCCCCCGATGCTCTTCAAGCCCCCTGGGTTAGCAAAACGGTAAATAGGGAGACGATAGGTTTGGGAGCCACTCGCCGATTGGACCGTAATTTGACCATTATCGGAAACAAATATCTTTTGCGCATCCGCCGGAAGCGACTGAAAACCTGAGATCAAATAACCACTGTTGTTTGTGAACTCTCCGTTGGAGTTTACCTTGAAAGCGCCATCACGCGTGTAGCTCTTGGTACCATCCGGCATAGTGACCTCGAAAAAGCCTACACCATCGATCGCAATATCCTTATCCTCATTAGTAAGCGTGAGTTCGCCCTGAGTGAATATTTTGCTCGTTGAGACTAGTTTCACACCATTACCGACCTGGACGCCCGTGGGAACCTCATTACCCGTACCAGAGTCCGCGCCGATGGCTTGGACATTTTGATACAACAAGTCCTGAAATTCGGCCTTAGAACGCTTGTACCCCACAGTGTTCACGTTAGCCAAGTTATTACCGATGATATCCAGATTAATTTGCTCTGCATCCATCCCTGTACCGCCTGCGTATATAGCTAATCCCATAATTTGTCCTGCGTTTAGTCGTTAAAAATCAATTGTAAAAAACATTAATATTAGCCCATAGGGTTAAGAAACTGGATAGCGCGACCCATTTGCTCATCCAGGCTCTTCATAGCCGTCATATTAGATTCCATGGCACGAGATACTTGAATCAAAGCGACCATCTCCATTATAGGATTGGAATTAGAATGC
This sequence comes from Verrucomicrobia bacterium CG1_02_43_26, assembly GCA_001872735.1. Lineage (NCBI taxonomy): Bacteria > Pseudomonadati > Verrucomicrobiota > Verrucomicrobia bacterium CG1_02_43_26. The sequence continues at coordinate 12,822 of MNWT01000022.1, forward strand.
TCCAAAGCACCCTGAAGAAAAGTAGGCTTTTCTACGGCCTCCTCAGGAACTGGCTTATCTGGAGGGAAAGAATATCCCCCATTGACCTTAATAAGAGCTGCTTTATCGTTAAAATCATACAAAGTCAGTTGATTGATAAGGGTTTTACCCTGATAAACCTTACCATCGGGATTTATGCTAATTTCACCCTTGTTGGGATTTTTAACAATAGCGCCCCCATTTGCCTGGACGATGTAGCCCTGCTTATTTACGAGTGTATAATCTTGATTAAAGTGAAATTCGCCATCACGAGAGTAAACAACATCCCCCCCTGGGGTTTCGAGCTTAAAAAAGCCCTTAGCGCTTGTGATACCGATATCGGTGGGGTTACCCGTAGGGATTACCTTACCCGGGGCAAAATCTGTTGTCACCACAGCCTTTGGCGTAACCGCTTGCATAACATTATCAAAAGAAGCATCTTTAGTACCACCAGCGGCCTCAAACGCAACGACCTGCTGCTTATGCCCCGTGTAGACATTAGAGGAGATATTGAGCGCTGTGACATCCTGCCATTTCTGTAAGGCATTGAGAGCAGAGGCACCGTAATCTAATCCTGGATTCATACTCCTGATAGAGCAAGAGCTATGCCAATTAAACGGGAGTGTTCGGACCGCCTACGCCAAGGCTTTGGTGGGCACGCTTAGCGATTAGGTCACAAAAATAGACATACAACTACTAATAACAAAAGTGAATCAATAATTTGATTTTAGTAAAAAATGAGTTACTATCAACTATGAATTCAATATTTAAGTCGCTAAAATCAATAAAGAACATATTAACCGTAAAATCCGAATACAGTAGTAAGCCAGAATTTACTTCTAAGCATTTTAGTAGCAGAAGCATAGACACCGGAAAATCTGAAGGCAGGAGCCGTTTTTCCTCATTCTTAAGCGAAGATGTTAGCAGCATCTTTGACCGCGACATCGAGAGCAGCCAAAAGACTAAAGAAAAAAAACCAACTGAAGTTAAGAAAAAAATTGACGAAGTTAATCCGTACACATTCGAGAAAAAAACTGTTCAAAGCAAAAAAACACTGCCTGAGCGAAAAGTTAAAATTGAGATTAATATCAAAAAAAATAGCAATCGAGCCTTCTGAAAGCCGATTTCAAACTCGAAGTGCAACACTAGGTGAAAAGAAAGAAAAGAGGGTGAAGGAAGCGGAAGAAAGATTCCATAGGCGTTAAGTAATTGAGGTACTTTCTTGGAGTATGATTAATTCTCTTGATGAAGGTTTGTTGCTGATAAGGGGAAAAATCCTTTTCAGAAGAGCCTTTAGGCACGTAGCGACCCCTGATGAGGCCATTAGCAATTAGCATTCCCTACTCCCCCCTTCTGCCATGAGAGGAGTAGGGTCACAGAAGTAAGTCGGGATATTGAACTTTAGGGCAAGCATCTGATGGTCATAGAACTCCAGGCCGTTATCAAACGTGATCGATTTCAAGGCGTTTTTAGGTAAGTGGATCGAGATGGTTGCCATATAGCCTATCGTTTCCTCGGAGCTTCTGGAGTGCATTTTGGCTCCCAAAAGTAGTTTTGTTTGTCCATTGCAACAGTATTGTATCATACTCTTGCAATTCGAGTTTGAGATGGGGAGGACTATGAGCATAACCCTTCTTATTCAGAGAACACCATTCGTGTCGCTATGTTTAGGATCCTTACCGCGCGCCTCGTTTAGCAGGACAGCTTCTTACCCTTTTGTGCTGTATTGTTAAAGTAAATTACTTTTTATTTACTGGTGTTAACAGAATCTCCATCTCTTCTGTTGAAAAACTATAATGTTCTTTCAAATAACTGAGCTCTTGGTTAAGCTTATTTTTGTCATTTGATGCTTCGAATAACTTTACCAAAGGTTTTTCGTTAGAAGCATCATGATAGTTGAAGATTTTGAATGCTTTTTCTCTAGGATTTTCGTTCTTCCCTATGTAGTTTTCTTCTATTATTTCGGTGGTTTGTTCAATGCCTCTCAGTAATTGTTTATCAATAGATCGCATTCCAAAGCTGGTATTGTAGTCAAAAAGATCCAAAAACCCTACATCATTTTTGTCTTCCACAATCTCAAATTCATCATTTATATCAAAAATTTCCTTTTTTACCTCTTTCTGTTCTGTTAGCTTGAACTCCTCGTTTGTATTAGAAACTTTCTCTTTAATCTCTTCATCTTTGTTTTCTACCGGTTCTGTTAGGTCGAGTTTTTCCTCTATATTGGAAAATTCCCCTTTTACTTCTACCTCAATACCAGTAGCTTCTTTTATAAATACTTTGCCAAAGACTATTTGATTGCTATCGTTACACTTATTTAAAATTCTCGCCATATCTGAGTAGAGCGTTTGATCCTCGCTATTGCTATTTTTAATGGCGGTATCGAAAAGCTCCTCAAAATCTTTTGCAGAAAAGCCTCGTTTCTTAAGGGAGGTTAATACTTCACCCAAATACAGGTCTAAATCACTGTCCTCCTTCGATAACTCACACAGTAGCGCATTTTTACTGCTGCTAAGCGGCTTTGCTAAAAAATTGATAACCTCAGATTTTCCTAATGTTTTATTACTAAGCCCAGCTTTTAATTCAGTTAGAACACTTATAACCTGTATGTTAAAATTCTTTTTATTCTTATCTTCGCCAAACGTCAAAGTAACCACGGTACTGACATCTCGATTCTGGAGGTCCTTGACCTTCATTCCCTCTATGGAAACCACTTTTGAAATGAAGTTTTTCTCGTCGCTCACTTCCTTTCGAATCTCTCTATTGGAAATTAGGCTATTGCTATTTGAAGTTTTAGATTCTTTCTCCGACTCCGATCGACTGTCATATCGACTACTCGGACCACCACCAAACAATGTTTTAAAGAAGTTCATAAACTAACAATACAACATTATTTTTAAATTTCAAATTTGGTAGTAATTTAATTTATTTTTAGATATATGATATAGGGTCAGGAGCCGAGTTCAAACTCGAAGTGCAACATATGCGGAATTAAAGTTAAAGAGTTTTAAGGAACCGGAAGAAAAAAGCAAGAAATATTCCATGGGCGATAAGTAGTGGAGGGATCTCCTTGGAATGCGGCTGATTCTAGCCATCAAGGGCTGTAAGAGCCGCAAAAATAAGTGGCGATTCCCAAATTTTTCTTTCAAAAAGCGGTGATCATAACATTCGAGACCATTGTCAAAGGTGATAGACTTTAAGGCGTTTTCAGGGAGCATGAGTTTAATTAGGTGTCGTTTTTCTAAGGTTAAGTGATTGTATCGTTTTTCCATTGCAACAATATTTCACCACACTGGTGCACTTCGAGTTTGAGATGGGGTACATAAGAGTAATTTGTTAATTATTGTTTATAAAACAAATAATATATCTAACTATTTTGACAAAAGTTACACATTAACATATATTAGGTAAGACAAAAAAATATTTATGATAAGAAACAAGATAACCATAACGCTCTTTTTTGTTGCGACCACATTTTCTCTTTTCAGTCTCTGTGCCGAAGCAGCCACAAAAATAATAACCTATTATGATGTGGGATCTTCCGGAACAAAATACGCTGTTTACAGGGTTGATTTAGAAAAAGGAGACCACAAGAAATTGTTCAACGATATGATTTCTGTGCATTATTCTTTGGATTTAGAAACCAGTGGTGACGATACCTTTTCGGAGGCCATCAAAGCAAAAGGTGTTCATGTGATACAATTAATCAAAGAATACGTGAATGCCAAATACGGCCAAAGCGGCGAAGTAGGATATTACGGCGTTGCCACGGCTGCTTGGCGAAACGCTAAGAATGGCGAACAATTACAAAACCAAGTTTATGAAGTGACCGGCGTTGCGATAAAAATTATTACGCAAAAAGAAGAAGCCGAATTAGGCTATGAAGGCGTTGTAGACAAAGTGCACAGGAAAGACATTGTCGTTTGGGATATAGGTGGCGGGAGCATGCAATTTGTGACCAAAGACGATAAAGGTGATTTCATTACGACTGAGGGAAAGCTTGCTGCTCAAACGTTTACCAACAAAGTACGCGAGCACATTAAGCACATTAGCCAGTATGAGTCCCCGAACCCGATGCATGCACAAGAAATTGACCAAGCGATTGCCCTAGCGAAAGCAAACTTGGGATTTAACGCCGCCAATGAAGCGGCAATAAAGCGGATCATTGCTTCCAATGGAGGAGTTGTTTATGGTATTAGCCCGCTTCATAAGTTTGTTGTTCCTAAGACATTAGCTATCTTAACGGGCCTAGAACATAAAGAATTTACCCGTGCCGACCTGAAATATGCCATCGAGCAGCTCACCAACAAGGGTGATGACGTACTCGCCAAGTATTCCACAGACAGGCCGGACCCAGAGTTCACAAAAAACCATTTAACGGCCTTGATACTCGTTTACGCAACGATGGAAAAGATGGGTGTTGAGAAAGTAATCACCACAGAAACCAGCAGCATAGACGGCCTGGCTGCCCGTGGTCCTGAGTTTGTGTTGAAAGGCTTTTGAATCATTCTTCATCCTCGCTCATTCCGATCTACTGATCTAATATTGACTAATTTAGCATAATCAATTACAAAAAAGACCATCTTAATTGTAATTATATGCATATCATAAAACATAAAACAAAACTCATTTTCACAATCACCCTGGTTCTGGCTAGTCTTTGTGCCGAAGCTGCCCATAAAATCGTCACCTATTTTGACATAGGGTCTGCAGGAACAAAATACACCACTTACAGCCTTGATTCAGAAAAAGGGACCTATATAACCCTGTTTGACGACTACGTACCCGTGCATTATGCCCTGGATCTAGAAAACAGCCAAGACAACCGTTTCTCGGAAGCCGTTATCGTAAAAGGCATTCAAGCCATTGAAACCATCAAAGCCTACATGGAAGCGAAGTATGGCCATAATGGAGCCATTGAATATTACGGTGTTGCCACAGCGTCTTGGAGAAAAGCGTTTAATGGCGACGATTTACGAGACCGCGTTTATAATAAAACCGGTGTTCCCATAAGGATTATTTCCCAAAAAGAAGAGGCCGAGCTAGGCTATGAAGGCATTGCCACACACGTGAAGCAGGACAACGTTGTGGTGTGGGATATTGGTGGCGGAAGCATGCAAATCGTTACTAAAGGCGATCAGAACAGCTTTATAACCGCCGAAAGTAGCCTTGCGACACAAAACTTCACCTACAAGGTACGTGAAGAGATTAAACGAACAAGCCGACACCACTCGCCACACCCCATGACAATGCGAGAAATCGACCAAGCCATTACACTCGCAAAGTTAAATTTGGGATTTGAGCCAAACGATGAAAGTAGAATAAAGGAAGTAATAGCGACTAATGGCGGGATCGTTTACGGCATAAGCCCGATTCATGAACGTACTGCGGCCCGGACACTGGAAGCGCTAAACGGTAGAGCATGCACAGCATTTAGCCAAGAAGAGCTGAAGCAGGCCATCATGCAACTGGCAGGCAAAGGCGATGAGGCCATGAGCCGGTATTCCGCAGATAGACCGAACCCGGAGTTTGTAAAAAGCCATTTAACGGACTTAATATTAATTTACGCAACCATGGAAAAGATGGGAATCGAGACCGTTATTGTCTCTAGCATAAGCATTATAGACGGGTTAATTGCCCGAGGACCCGAGTTTGTGACAAGCGGTTATAAGGCAAGGGTGAGCAAGTGAGGTAAGACCTTATTTTATAACGAATTTATTTTGAAATAAATCTGTAGCCTGATTGTTAATAAAAGTGCTATCTATAAGTAATTTAACTTTCACAAGGAACTGGTCTTAGGGAGGGTCGCAGGATGTTTTTCCGGCAAAGCCCTCCTATGCGCCAACTATATATAAATTCCTAATAAGGCTTTTATGAGGAAGGCAGTTTGTTTCACCTGAAACAAAAACGCCGAAAAGATATGATCATTTGAGCACTATCAATTGCGAGGCTTTTTAGTATTCGGTTTAATCGGCGTACCGGTCTTGAGCGTATTGATTTGGTTACGGATGACGGCGGCTTGTTCGAAGTTGAGCTCTCGGGCAGCATCGAGCATTTCGGTTTCGAGTTGGGCGAGGACAGCGGCGAGATCGCGGTCTCCATGAGCGTCTGAGAGCAAGATGGGATCCTTTTCAATTTGAGAATCGATGACCTGAAGGCTGTCATCCAACTTGCGACGGACACCCCGAGGCGTGATGCCGTGCTCGCGGTTGTAGGCCTCTTGTTTTTCGCGGCGATAGTGGGTGATTTCGAGCGTATTTTTGAGAGAATTTGTCATTTTATCCGCATAGAGGAGGACGCGACCCTTTTCATGGCGGGCGGCACGACCAGCGGTTTGGATAAGACTTGTTTGACTACGCAAGAAACCCTCTTTATCCGCGTCTAAAATAGCGACGAGCGCGACCTCCGGAAGATCCAAACCCTCGCGAAGAAGATTTACGCCCACGAGGACATCGAACTCACCTCGACGGAGATTGCGAAGAATTTCAACGCGCTCGATGGCATCGATATCCGAGTGCAAGTATTCGACACGGATACCGGCCTTTCGCAAGAAAAGCGTAATATCCTCTGACATGCGCTTTGTAAGCGTTGTGACCAGGACACGTTCCTTTTCTGCAACAGCTTTGTGGATTTCGCCGATCATATCCTCCACTTGGCCCTTTGCGGGACGCACATCCATAATAGGATCGAGAAGGCCTGTAGGGCGAATGAGCTGTTCCGCGATGACAGAAGAGACCTCGAACTCGTGTTTACTGGGCGTTGCGGAAACAAACAATGTTTGATGAGCGATGGACCAGAACTCCTCGATACGAAGAGGCCGATTGTCCATAGCAGAAGGCAAGCGGAAACCATACTCTACGAGACGCTGCTTACGAGAACGGTCTCCAAAATACATACCCCCAATTTGAGGGACGGTGACGTGACTTTCGTCAAGGATGAGCAAAAAGTCTTTAGGAAAGAAGTCTATTAAGCAAGAAGGCCGGTCATTTTCCTGCCTGCCACTGAGGTGGCGGGAATAGTTTTCGATACCGGAACAGAAACCCATTTCGCGCATAAGCTCGAGATCGTACTCGGTGCGCATACGCAGGCGTTGAGCTTCGATGAGTTTGTCCGCTTTTTCCAGCTGGGTAACCCGCGTATCGAGCTCTTCTCTAATGGACTCGAGGGCGCCCTCGAGCTTATCACGACGCGTGATGAATTGATTAGCAGGATAGATTTGAAAAGAGTCTATAGGATCGGAGTACTCGCCTGTTTCCGGGTCGAATTCTTGGATAGACTCGATGGTGTCTCCCCAAAACTCGATACGCACGGCAGTTTCCATGTATGCCGGCATGACATCCACGATCTCTCCGCGGACCCGGAAATTACCCCGAATAAGAGCAGCGTCATTACGCACGTAAAGGTTTTCGACCAGACGCTCCAAAAAATGGTCACGACGTAGCGTTTCGCCCCGTTTGAGCGGAATCATGAGATCAGTGAAATCCTCCGGCGAACCCAACCCATAGATGCAAGAGACGCTGGCAACCACGATGACATCTTTTCTGCTAATCAGAGAACTGGTTGCTGAGATGCGTAGACGGTCGATTTCCTCGTTTACGGAAGCATCCTTTTCGATATAAGTATCTGTTTGCGGGATGTAGGCCTCCGGCTGATAGTAGTCATAGTAACTGACGAAGTATTCTACGGCGTTATCCGGGAAAAATGTTTTAAACTCTGAATAAAGCTGGGCCGCGAGTGTTTTATTATGAGAAATAATTAACGTAGGACGCTGGAGACGCTGGATGACATTAGCCATTGTAAACGTTTTGCCAGAACCCGTCACACCGAGAAGCGTTTGATATTTATTGCCCAGACGGATAGACTGCGTCAACGCCTCAATGGCTTGAGGCTGGTCGCCCTTGGGCTCAAATTCTGAAGAGAGCCGGAATGGAACATTCTTTAGCATACTTCAGGAAGGGAGTTGGCTTGTATCCTAAAGATGGATACTGAGAGGTCGTTCCTTTTTATAGATTTCCGTCTCACCCTCGCTTTTGCCGATAACGACCGCGCCAACGCTATCACTAAAGATATTGACGACACTACGGCACATATCGAGGATACGGTCTACCACGAGCACGATGCCCACGTATTCAAACGGTAAGCCGACGACACCCGTGATGATCGCGATTGCCACGATACTGGCTGCTGGGATGCCCGCGACCCCAAAAGAAGTCATAAGTGCCAAGAGGACAACGGTGATTTGGGATGTTATACCAAATTCAAAAGCAGGATTGAGCGTTTGATAGAATTGGGCGATAAAGATGACGATAACACACTCGTACAGAGCGGTACCATTCATATTAATACTAGCACCTAAAGGAAGCGTAAAACTGCTGACACGATTGGAGACATTTGCAGTTTTTTCGCAGCACTCCATGGTAATCGGGAGCGTCGAGATGGAAGATGAGGTTGAGAAAGCGGTTAATAAAGCAGGTGCCATGGCACGGAAATGGAGCCAAGGTTTAATCCCTGCCAAGAACAAGAATATGGACATGACGATGAAGAAGTGAATGCCGAGACCCAGCAGCACCGTCATCGTAAACTTCATAATGGGGAGGAAAAGTTGGAAACCAAAGTCTATAAATTTGGGCGTGACGAGACCGAACACACCAATGGGGGCAAACAGCAGGATGAGGTCGGCGATGTTGAGCGTGACATCCTGCAAACTCTGCCAGAGCTTGACTTGGAACTCTCGCTGCTTTTCAGGAAGCCGCGTGACAAAATAGCCAAACAAGAGAGAGAAAAAGATAATACCGAGGATTTGGCTGTTATCACCAGCAGCATCGATGATATTAGACGGAATCATGCGGATGAAGACCTGGATAACCTCTTCGGCGCCGGTCTTGCCGAGCCTTTCCTCAAATTGACCAGGATCGCGAGCTTGAGCCAGCATAGCCTCTGCTGTAGCGGAGTCCACATGGCCGGGTTTCATGATATTAACTACAAGAAGACCTACTAAAACAGCTATGAGAGTACTTCCCACGTAATAAGCCACTGTTTTGAGACCCATGCGGCCGAAACTTTTCTCATTACCGATACCGATCATGCCGCCGATGATTGAAGCAACGATCAGAGGAACCACGATCATTTTCAGGGCGTTTAAGAAAACGGTACCCACGAAGTTACAAACCCCGATGACAGCGGTGCCAAAAAAGGCCTCACGCAAATCAAACGATCGGATAAAAATACTCAGTAAAAGCGCACAGGTAATGGAGATTAGAATCTGCCAATGTAATTTCAACTTCATGATAAAAAAATAACCTTTCTTCTAGTAATAAATTAAGCCCAAAGTTCCTGGTAGAAGGAACGATCGAGATCTGATAAAGCTTGGACGGTTTTATGGGCGTTAGCCAACGCATCTGCGAAATGAGTGGTCGCTACTCCGACAACCTTCATGCCTGCGGCGAGAGCTGCTTGTATACCAACAGGGGCGTCTTCAAAGACAACACAGTTTTTGGGATCGCGGTTAATTGCCATAGCGGCCTTTAAAAAGACCTGCGGATCCGGTTTGCCTCGATCAACATCGTCTGCCGAAACAATTGCGGTAAAGTATGAACGTAAATTCAACATATCGAGGGCGAGTTCAATATTCTTGCGTTCGGTAGAGGAGCCGATGGCGCAGGTAAAATTGGCCTCTTGAAGACACTCTAGCAAATCTTGTACGCCTGGCAAGCAATAAAGGCCAGTTTCCCCTAAAACCTCACGGTAGAGTTCTTCCTTACGTGTAGAAATACGGTGAATCTCGTCAGGGTCAGTTGTCCACTGGAGGAGATTGGGGATAATATCCGTATTTTTGCGACCAAAACCCTTATGAAAGTTGGCTGGGTTGAGGGTACGGGATTCTTCTTTGGCTAATCTTATCCAACTTTCTTTATGTTGGTTAATGGAATCTATAATAACTCCATCCCAATCAAAAATCGCTCCTAACAGCATTAAACGAACATGAGGGGAAAGGAACCGACTGGCAAGATTTTTCGTTAGTTGAAGCATTTTTAACTTCAGTATTATAGTGAAAATTTGTACCATATTGAGGAACAACATAAAACTTATGGCAATAAAACCGAAGATACGTGGATTTGTGTGCATTACATCACATCCGGAAGGTTGTGCGAAAAACGTGCAAGAGCAAATTGAATTTATACAGTCTAAACCTGCTATTAAAGATAAGCTGAATGTGCTTGTTATCGGGGCATCGACAGGGTATGGCTTAGCGAGCAGGATAGCTGCGGGCTTTGGCGCGCAAGCAAACACGGTCGGTGTTTTCTGGGAAAGACCTGCGAGTAACGGCCGCCCGGCATCCGCTGGCTGGTACAATTCCGTGGCATTTGAGAAGGCCGCGCAAGCGCAAGGGCTGTATGCTCAAAGCATCAATGGCGATGCGTACTCAGATGAAGTCAAAGACGAAGCCGTTGAGTTAATCAAAGAAAACATGGGCAAAGTGGATCTGGTTGTTTACAGCTTAGCTTCCCCTAGAAGAACGCACCCGAAGACAGGCGTTGTTTACAAGTCTGCGCTTAAGACCGTTGGCGAACCCTTCCATAGTAAGAATTTGGATACAGACAAGAAAGTCATCAACGAAGTGACCATTGAACCGGGCAATGAAGAAGACATTGAAGCTACGGTACAAGTTATGGGCGGTGAAGACTGGGAGATGTGGATGGATAGACTATCTCTAGAAGGTCTCCTAGCCGAAGGCGCACAGAGTGTAGCCTTTTCTTACATAGGGCCATCAGTAACCTGGCCAATCTATAAAGACGGTACGATTGGCAAAGCGAAGCAAGATTTAGAGCGTGCCGCGAAAGCCATTAACAAGAAATTGCAGGCGCTTCATGGCCATGCGTATGTTTCTGTTAATAAAGCGTTGGTAACACAAGCGAGCTCCGCCATTCCTGTCGTGCCGCTATACATCTCTCTTCTGTACAAAGTAATGAAAGAAAAGAATCTTCATGAAGGCTGTATTGAGCAGATGTACCGCTTACTGGCTGATCATTTGTATAACCCTAAGGGTCCTCAACTGGATGAAGCAGGGCGTATACGAGTTGATGATTGGGAGATGCGTGAAGACGTGCAAAAAGAAGTATTCTCTTTGTGGCCGATGGTGAGCACGGAGAATATCGATACGCTATCTGATTTCAAAGGGTATCAAGAAGAGTTCTTGAGGCTATTTGGGTTTGGACTCTCCGGAGTCGACTATGAAAAAGATGTCGAGCTAGAAGTTGATTTCCCGAATGAGCTCAAGAGCGTAAACATGTAAGGATTTAGCAGAAGAATTAACGGGTCTGGAGACGAATTTTATCCAGACCGTTTATTCTACAAAGATCCATTACCTGAGTGGTATATTTTAAAGCAGTGTCCTGATCTGAAACGATGAGGACGCTTTGTTTTTGTTTAGAGGAAGCATCCTTAATAAGCGCGGAGAGATCTTTTTCTCCTACAGCCACATCCTGAAAATAGTAGGTGCCCTGTTTATCAATACCAATCGTGAGCTGTTGGTTAGGCTGATTGCGACCCGCGGTTTCCATATCCGGCGGGGTAATATTGAGCACATTTTCATTACGAAACTGCATCGTTATCATAAAAAAGAAGATCAAGACGATGAGGACATCGACAAGCGGCACGATATTAACATCCGCGCTAGGCCTTTTTTTAAGCTGAAGCTTCATCTTCTTTAGAGAGATCTATGAGACGTTCCAAGGCAACACTGATCTGGGAAGTAAATTTGTCCACACGCCGGTAGAGATAGCGATTACCCACGATTGCGGGAATGGCGATCGAGAGACCGATGAGCGTTGTGGTGAGCGCAAGGGCTATCCCCTGCACAAAAGTACCCGGATCCGGCATGCCCGTTTCGAGAGAAATATTTGAAAAAACCTGAACCAAACCCGCAACCGTACCCAGAAGCCCGATCAAAGGGGCAGCTGAAATGATAATATCTAACACATACAAGCCACGCTCCATGTGCGTGACCTCGAGTTGGGCATAGGCCTTAAGGGCATCGGGATCCGGCCGGTTTTCTTTATAAAAACGAACCATACGACCAACCACGGAACAATCATCTGCATCACTAGAAGGGAGCCTACCCGCGATAAAAGCAGCCACGTAATTTTTAGGCATAACCCTGTTTGTCCGCAAAGAGAACAAACGCTCGACGATGATAAAAACAGCCAGGAGAGAACAAAGGCCAAGAGGGTAAATAAAAATGCCTGCGCCAGCGATAATATTCATAGTTGGTATACTAAGCGTTTACCGAAACAGAGGAAAGGGGAAAATTTTCAGAGTGCGCTTTTGCTCTGTGGGATTTATTCAAGGCTTGAGACAAGTCCGCTATCAAATCATCCGGGTGCTCGATGCCCGTAGAGATGCGAATAAGGTTTGACTGAATGCCCATTGCTTGACGCTTTTCCAGTGAAAGAACACTAAAAGACATAGCCCACGGCTGAGAAATGAGAGACGTTACGGAACCCAAGCTCATGGAGAGCTTAAAGAGCCTTAGCATTGAGAAAAATTGCTTGATATCGATTTGATCCTCATCGACCTCAAAAGAAAGCATGCCCCCGAAACTTTTTTGCTGCTTTGCCGCAATGTCGTGCCCCGGATGGGTTTTGAGACCTGGATAGTAGATTTGTTTAACAAAATCCAGGTGAGACAGAAAATCGACCAAAGCTTGCGCGTTACGCTCATGTGCCTTGAGACGGTGAGGTAATGTTTTTAAACCACGCAGAACCATCCAAGACTCCATAGGGCTGCTGCTGATACCGAGCAGATTTCTCCAACGAGCGATTTCATTAGCGAGCTCCTGTGTACGAGCGATAACGATTCCACTAAGAACATCCCCATGGCCGCTAATGTACTTGCTACTCGAGTAGACAACCAGATCAACCCCCATTTGCATAGGACTTTGCCAGAGCGGCGTCATAAAAGTATTATCGATACCCGTTAAGAGACCGTGCTCTTGGGCGATTTTAACGATTGACGGGATATCTACGATACGAAGCAAAGGGTTGCTAGGCGTTTCCATCCAAATGAGCTTGGTATTCGGCTTAACAGCACGGCGAACCTCACCGGAATCGTAGAGACTTACAAAACTTGCCTCTATGTTGAACTTAGAAAAGTACTCTGTTAGCAGCCTGTAGGTACCACAGTAGAGGTCATTAGCCGCGATCACGTGGTCACCCGCCTTGAGCAAAGACATGGCTAAAAAGATGGCCGTGGTGCCCCCTCCCGTAGCGAAAGCGCCCGCGCCGCCTTCCAGGGCGTTTAGGTTATCCTCTAAAGCATTCCGCGTGGGGTTACTGACACGTGTGTAGTGGTGCTCTGGGAGGCTATCCGGGGAGTCGAATTCGAAGCTGATGGTTTGGTAAATAGGTGTGCTGACTGAGTGGTACGCGGAATCCTGCCCTACCCCCTCGTGTACAACAGATGTTTCTGGATGAAGATTGTTTCCCATAATAAAGTGATACCCCGAGGATAAAGCTTATTTGGGAAACAGGGAGAAGGCAAGCTTATGGTAGGCAGTTTTGTAGAATAAAAATAACCCTGGGTTATCTACGCCCTTTTATGGTTAATATACCGTTGGCTCACTTCCCATTTCTAACAGGGAAGAGACGAGGCCATTTTCATGCAAGCACAGTTCGAATATTTTGGCACCATCAAACAGACCGTAGCCAAAATGGATGCGTATATTATTCTTACCCAGGAACTCAATTTTATTGAAGGAGTAAATTAAATTTTCCTGCTCGAAATATCCGTGAATATAGTTAGCTAATTTTTTAAGCGCTTCGTTTTTTAAATTTTTTTGAAGGTATTTTGACTCAACGGTAGCCGCATTTAAATAAACTGCCCTCGCTTCAAGGATTTTAGGGATAAGCCCGTGAACCAGAGTAGGCACTTTGATTTCTTTCAGAAAATAGGTTTCAGGATCGTGCTTTTCCTTTTTCTCAAACCCTTTATAAAACGTCTGATTCTGCCTAGTTATACTTGTTACAGAATTTGTATTTTCGTTTAAACAAACTGTATACAAAGCATTAAAAGAGCATTCTTTACCATGTGAACCCCTATAGCAGAAGTTTATAGAAAAAATGTTTTCGCCATAAATATTTTCAAAATATTCAGGCGGGTAATGATAAATTCGGATATCATCGGTATCTGACGTCAACCCCTCTGCGTGAAGGAGTTTTTTGATAGTGCCCTTAGCATCGTTCAAAATGTTATTCTTAGAATCCTCCGAAGAATAGATTTTTTCGCACGTGTCTTTTAGAAGGTTTAGCCAACGCGCCTTTTTGGCTGGTACAGAGCTACCTCTTTCTGTGTTCCAGTTGTTATGAATTACGGTATAGGGATCCGTTTCTGTTTGAGTACTTTCGAGAGGAGTGATCTCGACCTTAATAGGAGTAGCCGTTTCGGGAAGCGAGAGGATGGGATATTTAACTGAGCTTTCGAGGAGACGTTGTGAAAGAGGTGCCTTGTTTTTGCTATCCGTACTATAGGACTGGATATTTGAGGGAATTTTTATACCTTCTTGCTTTATGTGAACTGTTCTCTTTTGCAGAGATCCAACAATGAGGTTGGTCGATATCTTATAGAAGGAGGTAGGATCAATCAGTTTTTTAAGCTTCAACATAATACACTTTCTTTAGGGGTTAACAAAATAAGTTAGCCCGAGTGTATTATATTGAAACTCTAGTGTCTATCTCAAACGGGTATTCAAACTTTCAGTACGTGATTATTTTGAATTAATTTTCGTACGGAATATAAGTTTCGGCTCCGCGTTCTTCTACAGAGAAAGCCTTGTGTTCCGAGCTAGATGAAACGATTTTAGAGACTCGGGTTACGGAAGTAACGTTACCCTCTTTATCGGTATTAAGTTTGTAGACGATGCGGCTTTCGACATACTCATCACCCTCAACTCGGTGAGTGGTACGATTAATCTCAACCAAGTTATCTTTAAGAAAAGTAACTTCAACGGCGATATGATAAGGTGATTTTTCCTTGTCTGAAAGCAGCTTATGGATCTTTTGTTCTGTAGTTTCCTTGATCGTTTTTGAGTGATCCGAAGACGCGTAGTCAAGGAGTTCAGTGGCAAGCTTTCCGCTCAAATCAAAAGAAATTTTTCCATTATTAAGCCCCTCATTCAAATTCAGCATCCACTCACAGGCCGAGGCCTGAAAGGCCCTCCATCCTTCTATGATGTAATTGATGAGCGCCTGGCGGTGCGGGGCAATATCGGTACCCTCTTTATTACGCCATGATAACTGTTTTGTTTGTTTTGATTTTTGGAGATCAAATTCTTCGAATTCGACATCAATGATTCTATTTTTTTTCTCGCTTGGATTAAACTGAAATTTAGAATCCTTCGAGTACAAGCGTGTTTGACTATCAAAAGGCGAGAACAGGATGTTGTAGTTCTTGAGTAGTTTTAAACCATTATCATTGATGATAAAATTCTGGTTGAACTTTATAAGATTTTGAAGTGGTTTTTTACATTTATTAAACATGATACCGGTTCTTTCTTTTAAGGATTAAAACAAAAAAAACTATGATTGTTTATTGTTACTGAAAAAAGTAATGAAAAAACAAGCATAGCCTATGCTTTATAAAAAAAGAAATTTTAGAGAAGCGTCAACAGATTAATCGGTTAATTTTTATCCCGGTAATTGCAAGAAAGTGGCTTCTTCAATAAACTCACGCGCCTTTTCAACCAAGTGAAAATCCTCTCCCAGTTCCTTAATAAGAACATCATACTCACGCTGGAGATTGGTGTGGATGAGGTATGGGTTATCTGTATTAATACTAAAAGGAACCTTTTCTTTTTCGAGGAGACGAATAACATCCGCTATCATTGCGTAATTCGGAGCAGAACGCGTGACAATGTTTACGGAAGGACAAATTTCAAAACAGACATTCTTTTTACGAAGTTGATCAAAAATGCGCTTCTTTTGTTTACCCTCTGCTTTAATGACCTGGATACCGTGGCCAATACGATCCGGCTGGATGATGTCAAGGACGTTTGCAATACCATCTACACCCGTGTGCTCTGTTTCGCCAACGTGCCAAGTGACACCAAGATTTACCTTTCTGGCGGCTTCGACCATTGTTGCAACCTCGGCAAGCCATTCTTTGTCGTGATCTCTCAAGAGGGATTCGGGGCCAGCCATATCGATACCCACTACGCCATAAGCGCCGTGCAGTACGCCATGGTTACGAAAACGGACAGCAGCCTCTACGATTTTCCAGTTGTTTTCATGAGAAAGCTCTTTACCAAGGGAAAAAATAATGCCTGTGCGCACATTATAGTGTACTGATGCTCTCTGGAGACCTTGAATAGTAGCCAAAATAATGGCATCGAGCGTGTGCTGCCCGCGACGTAGGCGTTTTAAAGGATTATAACGAACCTCCATGCCGGTGATATGGGCTCGGCGGTAGGCTTTGGCAACGGCTTGATAAGCAGCGACACTTGCGGCTTGAGGAGAAGATTGTATCAACTCGGTTGCGTGAAAATACCGACCCAAGAAGTCGTCTAAATCGCGCAAGGCGCCCTGCTCAACAGTTAAGAAGTTGTGAAGATCGTCAAATGTCTTGAATTCTGTTTGCAGACCACTATCACACAAGATCTCCCATAGTACCGATGACGGTACTGCCCCTCCAAGATGTGTGTGCATGTCTATCATAACTTATGAAGTGGCCCTATCGTAATATTTTTCCACGAATTGATCAATCCTATTTAATACAATTTCCCTACCCAGTACGCTGAGCATTGGATAGAAAGAAGGCCCCATGCCCATACCGGATACGGCAAAGCGAATAGGAAGCAGGAATTCGTTTGGTTTTAAATTATTTTCAGTAGCAACCTGATGGATACATTGCTCGATGGCCTCGGCTGTAAACGCTTCGAGCTGAGCGAAGCCAGCCTTTACGAGTTGTAAGCGGTTGACGGGATCGCCCTTCTTAAAGACTTTAGTTTCGGTATCATGATCGATTAAGAAGCTATCATTAAAAAAGTAGCGAATGAAGTGTGGCAGTTCCTCGATCGAACGAACCTTTTCCTGACAAAGCGCCAGGACTTGTAGGAGATAATCTCCGCGGTTACCCACCTCTGGAAGTTCTTCAGCGGAAACAAGCGCAGGGCGCGCTATTTCAGCAAATGTCTCCAATGGGAGGCTACGAGTATACTCCGCGTTCATGAAAGAAAGTTTTTGCTCATCGAAACGAGCATTGTTTTTATTAACCCCCTTGAGTTCAAAGAGCTCGATGGTTTCTGCGATCGGCAGTACCTCGCGGTCATCTTTAGGAGACCACCCGAGCAAACATAAATAGTTACGAACGGCCTCAGGGAGGAAGTGACGTTTTTGATATTCTTCGATCAAAGCGCCGACATCCCGCTTGCTCATTTTGCCCGGCCCATTGGATTTTAGAATTAAAGGAATATGGGCAAACTTTGGTACGGGAGCTCCGAATGCCTTAAAGAGCTCCGTGTGTTTACTGGTATTAGAAAGATGATCCTCGCCACGGATGACGTGTGTGATGCCCATTGTAATATCATCCACAACAACCACAAAGTGGAAGACCGGCATGCCATTGGAACGGACGATGACGAAGTCCTTTTCCTCGAGACGCTCGACACGGCCACGAATTTCGTCCTCAATGACCTGTACTTCGCCTGAGACCCTAAACCAAATAGCGCCATCCTTTTCGTAAGCCTTGTCCTCATCCAATAACTGCTGGATGTATTTTTTGTAAAGCTCTGTACGTTGAGATTGAAAGTAAGGACCATGAGCTCCCCCGACCTCGGGGCCCTCATCCCAATCAAGGCCTAGCCAGCGCATGCCATCCATTAAGCATTGTAACGCTTCAGGGGTGTTGCGTTCGGCATCCGTGTCTTCAATTCTGAGGACAAATGTGCCCCCCGTATGACGGGCATATAACCAGTTAAAAAGGGCGGTACGAGCGCTTCCAATATGGAAGAAACCCGTTGGGCTGGGGGCGAAACGAACGCGAACCTTATTATTGGGAGTATTATCCATGTATAATGTATTAATATAAAAGCAAAACTTTTGTTGTTAAATAAGAATCGCAATATCTTGCTGACTGTCAATCATTATCTTGGTAAACAATGTAGACTTCGAATACAAAATAGTATAGCGATTCTATATCGTGGCGTGATAGAACAGAATGAGACAGCACTGAACTTATGGTGAATTACAGGAGTTACGGTTCAGATAAAGAAGAAGTTTTATTAAACCGGAAGACCTCTACAAAAAGGCCGGTATTGCCACCGATAAACTATAGGCCAACCACTTACATTAATTGAGCAAGCACATTCTTGATACCAAGAATGAAAAAGACCCAGAAACCAATAATGAGGTGCGAGAGTGTGACACCTACAAGCGACCTGTGTTTTCTGTAGAGGAAACTCCAAAAGAGACCAACGAAGAAAGAAGAAGCGGCCAGGACGAAAGAGATGGCCAAGTGCATCATTGCAAAAATAAGATTGGTGACGAGGACGGCCAGAAGGACGTTGTATTTTGACACCAAAAATTCCTCGAGACTTGATTGGAGCACCCCACGAAAGATGAGTTCTTGAATCGGAGAAGAGATGAGGATGTATGCTGAAGCAATCAGGACAAGAATAACAGTTTGGGTAGTTGAATTTGTAATCAGACTTGAACTGAGATTGAAGAGAGGCTCATTATGAAGCGCAGGTATAGCCTTGATTGTATACCATTTAAGAAAAGTAATGAATGCGAGCACCGGTATAGTATAGAGGACGGCAGTAATGATGGCCGGTTTATAATTCTTTAACGTAATCCCGTAGAATTGGAGTGGGTAGCTACTGAGCTTGATATTCAATGCGATAGCAATAAAGGTGAGGACGAGCAGCGGCAGAGTCAAGATGGTCGTATAGGCCATTTTATGAGAAATCGCCTGAATGGCATTGAGGGAAAAAACAAAGACAGCAAGAATGATGAGCGTTGTGACGGTAAGACGACCGAGACTGGCCTGTTTTTGAGCCTGCTTCAAATTCTCTCTCAAAGACATGACAACCGTTTCATTCGTGTGTCGAAGACGAGAGCTGAAATGATTGGCTAAATTTTTGTAGATGAGGTTAAGAACGGGGCTTTGTTTAAAAAACTCACAGAATTTCGGAATATCCAGCGTAATGAGCGTAGTATCTTCCTCTGTTTTGACAGAAGCAGAACGAAGACTTTTATCGACAAAAGCGAGTTCTCCAATGGTATCATTATTAGACAACGTGCCAATGCGGTGGAGCGTATTATCCGCATCGCTTCTCATGACACTAACCCGTCCCTTTATGATAATGAATAGATTTCTTTCCCTAGTATCCTGTTCTATAAAAACGGTATTAGCCGGAAACGTTGTTTGCTTAAAGAACGGGGTAATTTCACGGTACTGCTCCTCCGTAAGGCCATGGAAGACGAGGTTATTACTGAGAGCCTGTTTAATTTGATCCGGTAGTAGGGACATTGTGTGAGTAAAATGAGGGAGTTACACCTGTAATATGAATATTTAACCCTCATGAAAGCAAGCCTATTGCCGAAATATGAGAAATCTAGACACGCATTTTTTACAGAAAATAAACATACTGAAAATTTAGGGTATTCACTCCTACGGTGAGCGATTACGCGTGTAAATGCTTTATCGAAATATGGATTTTTCCCTTTACATTTAATGGGAAAGCCGTTTTACTTAGTAATTCCAAGTTTTAGCAATGAATAAAACCAAAAAATCAGTCGTAAAACGATTCAAGAAGACAGGAACGGGCAAACTTCTACGCCGCAAGCCTGGTAAGAGGCACTTTCTACGTCGCAAGTCTACAAAGCAGCGTCGTAGCATGGGTCAAGACCAAGGCATGGGTGCTGGAATGGAAGCACGTTACAAGCAAGCAATGCCGTTTGCGTAATTCTTGAATATCAATTATAATAATTAACCAAGAACGGACCAGGTGAAGGCGACCTGGCTGGTCTACTAAAAAGAAAGAACAAACATGCCAAGAGCAACAAATCCACAAGCAACTAGAAATCGTAGAAAGCGTTTTCTTAAAGCAGCTAAAGGTTTCTTCGGAAACAAATCCCGTCTATTTCGTTACGCGAAAGACGCTGTCATCCGCGGGGGCAAATTTGCCTATAACGACCGCCGGAAGAAGAAGTCTACTATGCGTCAACTATGGATTGTACGTCTAAACGCGGCTTGCCGTCCTTTAGGTATTACGTATTGTCGCCTGATTGAAGGTCTAAAAGCAGCAAACATCGAGATGGACCGCAAATCGTTAAGCGAATTGGCCATTCATGATGAGGCTTCCTTCAAAGCTTTGGTCGAAACGGCTCAAGCAGCTTTGAAGACAAAGCAATCCACTGCTGCGTAAGGACACATTAAGCTCATAACACATACTGAAAAGCTATGGAAGACGAGCTTAAGCTAATTTTAAAACAAGCTAAAGAGGGCGTGAGTGATCTACGCTCTCTTAGTGATTTTGATACCTTTAAGTCCAAATTTCTTGGGCCTAAAGGTATTTTAACAGTTACTGCCAAAGGGATTGGAAAGCTCTCCCCTGAAGAGCGCCCCTTGATTGGCAAAGTGGTCAATGAAGTTAAAAGTGAAATAGAAGGCCTATTGGCTGGTATTCACGAATCTTTGGAAACAGAGGCATTAGCTGGGCAATTGGGACCAGAAGTGGACCCAACACTCCCCTCGCCTTTTGCGTCTTATGGAACAAAGCACCCATTGACTCAGATTTGCGAAGAAGTAACCCGTATTTTCCGTAAACTAGGTTTTTCTATCGCAAAAGGGCCGGAAGTAGACACGGAGTGGTATTGCTTTGACGCGCTGAACACCCCGGAGTCTCACCCTGCAAGGGACGACCATGATACGCTTTTCTTGCCCGAGAATACTCAAATGGGCAATGTTTCCAAGAAAGGTGACGAGCGGTATATATTGCGCTCCCACACCTCTACGGTACAAATCCGTACGATGTTGAAAGAAACACCACCGTTAAGGATTTTGGCTCCCGGTCGGGCATTCCGCCGTGACACGGTGGATGCTACCCATAGCGCCAATTTTCATCAATTTGAAGGCTTGTACGTGGATAAGAATGTCACGGTAAAAGACCTAAAAGCGGCACTTGATTTTCTGTTTCATGAAATTTTTGGCAAAGAGGCTAAAACACGCCTCAGGCCAAGTTTCTTTCCATTCACTTCGCCTAGCTTTGAGCTAGACTTTATGTCACCCAAGCTTGGTAAATTGAGCAATAGGTGGATTGAGATTATGGGCTGCGGGATGGTAGACCCGGAGGTATTTAAATCCGTTGGCTACGATCCGGAAGTATGGTCCGGTTACGCCTTTGGTATAGGCCAGGAACGCCTTGCGATGATTTTATACGGCATTGATGATATTCGTTATTTTTACCAGAACGATGTTCGCTTTCTTCGCCAATTCCGTTAATTAACAGCAAACATTACTTTTTCTCATGAAAATCAGTCTTAACTGGCTCAAACGTTATATTGATATCAACGCGTCTACGGAAGAATTGGAGCACGTTTTCCCGATGCTCGGCTTGGAAGTAGAATCCGTGGAGTGCCTAGGGCTTCCGCCACTCGAAAACATTGTGGTTGGCGAAGTTCTTAAAAAAGAAAAACACCCGGAAGCGGATCGATTGAGCGTTTGTGAAGTTGCGATAGACAAGTCTGGCGCAACAGAGCAAATTGTGTGCGGTGCCTCTAATTTTAAAGTCGGTGACCGTGTACCGGTAGCCCTTGTAGGAGCTCGCTTGCCCGGAGATCTTAAAATTAAGAAAACAAAACTGCGCGGCGTGCCCTCATCTGGCATGATGTGTAGCGCGACAGAACTTGGCCTGGGTGAAGATGCCAAAGGATTAATGATCCTTGAAGGTAATCCGGAAATCGGCACCCCGATTAATGATATTTTTAATGATTCGGATTATGTTTTCGATTTAGAAGTCACCGCCAATCGGGGTGATTGCCTGAGCTACCTAGGCGTTGCTCGAGAGCTAGCCGCATGGTACAATCTTCCCATCAAGCAACCTGAAGTTAAGACGAACCTTCCCATAGCTACTGCCCCTGCCGCAGACAGCTTGTTGAAAAAACTTTCCCTGGATACCGAAAATTGCCCTTACTATACCGCAATTTCAATAAAAGGCGTTACCATAGCGCCCAGCCCAGAGTGGTTACAAAAAGCGATTACAGCAATTGGGTTAAGACCGATTAACAACGTTGTAGACATCACTAACTGGGTGATGATGGAAAGCGGCCAGCCGCTACATGCTTTTGATGCTAACAAGATAAACGGAAGCGAGATTATCATACGCCAAGCCAAGGATAAGGAAATCATCACGACCCTGGACAGCAAAAAGCATACGCTGGATGCCTCGATGATGGTGATTGCAGATACTGAAAAACCCCTCGTGATTGCCGGCGTTATGGGGAGCCTTGATGCAGAAGTCGATGAGACAACCACTGATATCGTTCTAGAAAGTGCCTATTTTGAGCCCGTATCGGTACGCAAGACCGCGCGCAAGCTGAACATCAGTACAGATAGCTCATACCGCTTCGCGAGAAACATTGACCCGCAACAGACCCTACAAGCCTCCCTGCGGGCCGTTGACATGATTTTAGAAATCGCCGGCGGAAAGCTCTCCAGCCCAATAGTGGTCTTGGGCAAACCAACCCGAGAAGCAAATGTGATTGAAGTTTCTCCTGATTTTATACGTGCGAAATGTGGGTTTGATAGCACTGACGAAGCGATATCTAGCATTTTTAAGCGTTTAGGTTATACCGTAGACCAATCTGATAAAAGCTTATGGACGGTAACAGTACCCTCCTATCGCCCCGAAGTCTACCGACCAATCGACTTGGTAGAAGAATTTTTACGCATACACGGCACCGTTAACATACCGGAAGGCAAACCGCAGTTCCAAGCCCTTGCCCGTAATGACGACCGAATTGATCGCTTTACCAGTGAAGCGCGTAATTACCTAGCAGCAAAATCCTTTAGCGAATGTTACAATTATATCTTTCGAGATAAAGCAGATCTGCAAACTTGGTTTGGCGAAAAGCAAGCCCAAGGACTCGCCCTGGGCAACCCGTTGACGAGTGACCATACTCACCTACGCCCCTCCTTAATTCCAGGGCTTTGTGAAGCACTCAAACATAACCAAGACCACAATAATATTGCGGACAACCTATTTGAGATTGGCCACGTATTTCGCTTTATCGATGGCAAATTATGGGAACTCTTGTCTATCGGATTTGTCACACGCGTTAACTCTGAAGAAAGAAGATGGCGGGCAACCGAGAAACCTGATTTCTTCCTAGCTAAACGCGTTTTGATGGATTTAATTTCCTTGGCAGCTATTCCAGAAAAAATGATCGCGCTCAAACCGTTAAGTAGAGAGTTAATGTGGCAAGATAACCACAGCGCGACCGGTAATGATATTTTGCAAGATGGTTTCCGTATGACATTAGGACATGTGAACCTGAAGTTAATCAAAGACTTGAAGTTAGACTCTCCTGTACTGGCTTGTGAGCTATTAATCAAGCCCGAGTTGTTTGATAAAAGCGGTCAGCCAAAGGTATTTAAGGCCTTTAGCCCCTACCCTTCCTCTAATAAAGATATTTCTGTTATCGTGGACGCAACTACACTTGCGGATGACGTGCAAAGCACCATCGAGAAAATCGCAAAGCAAGCTGTGAGCGGCGCTTTCACCGTGGAAGAAGTGTCATTGTTTGATCACTACCAAGGTAAAGGAATCCCTGAAGGGAAAAAGAGCTTGGCATTTAACCTACGCTACCGTGCATTTGACCGTACCCTTGGAGAACAAGAGGTCGCACAAGCCTTTGATCGCCTGCAGGATAAGCTTAAAGCAGAAAGCGAATACATCATCAGGACACAATAGCCGGTACTTTTTTTCTCAAAAAGCCGAACTAAGCATTGACAAAAACGGCAAAAAACGTTTTCATAAAATCACCTTAAATAAGGTACCATTGCTGCCCGATAGCTCAGCGGTAGAGCAGGTGACTGTTAATCACTTGGTCGTAGGTTCGAATCCTACTCGGGCAGCCATTTTTTTTATTTAACCAAATAAAAAAAAACCCACCGGGAACGGAAGGGGTTTTATGTTTTTTATAACGTAAAGTTGTTATGCTTTGTCCGGCGTTGCCAAGTGAGAAACATCCTCTACCTTAGTTGGGCCCTGGTCTGATGAAATACGCTGCAAATGCTCGTTATTCCAGTCAAACCGCTTAAGGTCTATGGAGCGAATATTCTGGTTATCATACGTTTTATAATAATAAATAAGCGTATTAGGATCCTTCACCGCTGTAGCCAACGTAATATCCATGCTGCCTGGTTTAAACGCATTCTCCTTACCTGGAGCGCGTGCAGAACCCGGAGGAATATCAAATTGATTTAATATATGGAATGTTTCAAAAACGGCCTCCAAAGACGTGTCTACCGGCGTTGCCGCATTTGCAAAAATAGCAGCTCTTACGAAACGAGACGGTGGTGTAAAATCCCCTGGCATACCCAGCAAGCCAGTACCTAAACCAAGTTGCTTTATCTCATAGTTCTTAATTTTTGCCTCTTCTACGTTAATCGTGGATAGATTGATATAATTGGAAAGATTCGTTAAGTGCCAGGAGAATTCAGGAGAATTGGTAAAAACACCCACAGGGTTATCCGTTATTTGTAAACGGCCGGCAATTGGCTCGATTGCGATGGATTTGCCCTGTTTATCATAAACAATGTAGTGCATGGGAGGTATTCCACCCCAGTCCACTACGGTTGTCGGGACAATAACAACTTCATTCCTTTCGATCGCGTTCCTCACCTCTTCGATGGAAGCAAATTGAGTTAAGATCCAGTTAACAAATTCTGTAGGCGCTACTGCGCGGCTTTGATTTTGAGCATCGAGGGGCGTGTAACTGGCAAAATTAGGGAAATAGAACATGCCAACGGTTAACCCTTTCTCATTGAAACCATCGAGCACGTAGTTAGAACCATAGGCGCTTACTCCTACAGCAGCATACTTTGATTTATAGATTAAGCCATTCCCCTTATCCGTAGTACCAGTAAAGGTGTAGTGGCGAGGAATTATTAAGCCATTGAGTTGTAATGGAACACCGAATTCGGCCGTACGACCGGTGACGTATTCGTTGTTTTTAGTTTGTATTTGAATACCTGTACAAGCCACAATGGATGGGGCTAAACAACAAGAGGTAATTAAAACAGTCGCTGCTAGGCGAAATAGGGGCTTCATTTTTTTCATAGGGGGATGAATGTGTTGTTAAGGCTCAAACTGTGACCCAGAAAACCCTATCAGTCAATCCTTTAATAACTGATTATAAGATTTCCAAAACAAATTTATCTAGTTCTCATAACTATTGACAGATAATATTATCCTGAACAAACTATATTGCATTATAAATAATTGAATAAAAAAATTCCCAGTGAACGCTATTACTAACAAAAAGCCCGAGAAACAAAATCTCTCGCACAAGACACTTCATCTTGACGGTAAAAAAGAGAAAATGATTGATTGCGAGAACGTTGAATTAGAGAACGTTCAAAATTTCCTCAACAAAACCTTTCCCGAAACAAAATCGATTCACCCAAAATTATTAAAGAAACTTTCAAGCTACACCATAAATCAGCTTAAGGAGGGAGATTGGAAGTTATCAAAAGAAGATGCCGCGCTGGCTCGATTGGTGAAATCGTTTACTGAAATTGAAACGCTCAATCATTTTAAATTTATTAAAGATCATAGAAACGGCACGGAAAAACTTCGGAATCGGCCGCTGAAAGCGCTCTACCAGCACAAGAAAACGGATCATTATTATATGGTAACGACCAGTGCCTTTCGTACAGACGAGATAAATTCGTATTTAGGGAATCTTTACAAAAGATACTGCAAGACGAATTTGGGAGGCTGCGCGCCCGATATCGTTCTCATTTACAATCAGAAGAAAGATAAATGCCACATGGGTTCTAAATTTCTAGATCATAATTTTCAATTACTGGGTGGTTACCAATTTACTCAAAATGAGCAAGCCGAAGTGAACGGCTATCGAGGCTTCGTATACAATGGGATTTTTTCAAACGATCTTCGAGAAGATAAAAATTATTATAAATTGCTTGCGTCCTTGTTACTCTGTAGTGACCCGGATTCCCACGAAGCCAATCTCTTCCTGGCAAAACAGTGGAACAATGAGCAACAAAAGATTGAATATCATTTTGCTAAAATTGACCATGATATGAGCTTCATGAGTATGTATTCTAAAAACTGGAAAGAGATTGTAGATCTCGTTTACAAAAAACATCCCTTCGCTAAAAGAGGTATCGACATCAACAAGCTTGCAGATGCGCTGGAAAGTATAATCAATGATTCCGATAATGAACTGGAAGAAGAAGTATCCGGATATATACACACATTAAAATCACTTAAACTAGATAAATGGTCCTCAGGCATGAAATTACCCTATATGCCAGACTGCCAATATTACCCAAAACTCGCCTCTATTGAAGAGGACATGGTAGAAGAAAATCCCAAAACTGTTATAGAGCTTTTGAAACAACGAAAAGTCGTATTGACCCAACTCGTCAAGGTATTGCGCATTGAAGCCTGTATTAGAAATGACGATATGATTGAATTCCAAAAATGGCTCAAAAAAGATCCCTCTCTGATTAAAAATACAATGTGGTTTTACCCCAAGAATGAGGCAAATATGTTTAATTATGCGCTAGTCTGTCGTTCAAAAAGTGTGGCTGCTTACCTCCTCCTTCTGTGCGCAGAAATCAGTACTGAAGATAAAACGTATAAAAAAACACGGCTGACGGAAATCCTATTAGAAGCCTTTTTTCAACCTCGTTTAAAAGGCTTTACCTATGCCAAGCTTATGGAAAAGCACCGCGGGGATATCATTTCCATTTTAAAGCAACAATTTTCACTTAACGAAGGAAAGACGATGGACGTTGATCTAGTTAATAATTATTTAGAAAAACACGTCAAAAACATACTAGGCTTGCGCTTTCAATATTTTCTAGAACTTTTGGGTGAAGCATTCCCGGGAGAATTGGATCTCAAATTCACATATAATCTCCTGAGTATACTATCAAAACAAGATGAAGGCATCAATGTTGACTACGCATGGGGGTTGTATGATCTTTTTGAGAACCTAAAAAACAATGAAGCGTTGAAAATACTGCTCCAAAAAACCGAAAATTACCGGTGGCAGAACAATGTATTATCCTCGCTACGCATCAAAAACCTCTTGAAGTAGGAATAATTTGAGAAAGAGGCGGGTACTAAACCTTCTATACTCGATTTGAGAATTTACATACACAGACTAACTATTTTACTTTTTAAATAAAAAACGATTGCACTTAAGCGTAAATTAAGCATAATTAGATGTTAGTAATATTAATCAAATGAATAGCTCAATAAACTCAACAAGCGGTAGATATCCGGTTAACGATGTTAATAAACTGGATTTTAATACAAATTCCATTGAGAATGGCACTCCAACTGTAACTGATTTAACACATGAAAAAAAGTTAGGATGGATGGATTGGGCCCGCCAAACGGTGATTCCATCAAAAGAAACTGTTATAAATTTCGTATGGGAAGCCGAGGTTTCCTACGTTTTGAACACCCTTTTTAACGAAGCTGTATGGCCTGTCGTAGAAGGCTATGTACCTTGCGCAAGCAACCCCTTTTTGCAGGGAATCGTTAAAGCGGTCGCTCAAGGAACATTTATAGCGGTAGGTAAAGAGGTAGTGAATTACACTATGAGTAATGAAGAGCCAGACAATAAGGATGGTAAAAATTCCTCGTTTCCTGTCTTTAATCAGGAAACCTGGAGCAAAGGAATTTATAAAGGCTCAATCAAAGGGATATCTTATATCCCCACAACAATGGTAAAATATTATATGCAAATTAATATTTCCAAGGCCTATTTCAGTGCAGCCATAGAGGATTTCGCCAAAAACAAAGAGGAAGTTCGCCTATATAAGCGCGTTACAACTGCCATCCTTACAGGGTTTGTTGCAGGAAACAAAAAAGAGTTCAGCGTATTTTTAACTAATATGCAGTTTGAGGCCGGCAAAACGGTCATCAATTGGCTCTCAAAGAATTTTACAGGAATCGAGATCAGCCCTTATATTGACAGCTTCAAAAATGCCTTGGGTAACAACAAGGATAAAAAAATGCCGGTATATATGCCTGGAATGAATCCGAAGTTTTCCTATGGTTCCAACTCAAATAAAGGGCAATGTTACTTTAATACTAACCCGCTGAATTCCTTTGATGTAACTGGTAGGTGTGAAGCAATTGAAGATTCTTCAAATAGCTTTTATGAAATATTCTTAAAGTCTCAGGAAATGGGCAAGTCTAAGAAGAAGTGATGCCTGTGATTTAATTGATGCTATAATTACTTTAATAATAATATTTACTTATTATTATAATTACTATATAATTGTTTATAACAATTATAATTAAAGTAAAGGCGCAAGAATGAACAATAAGATAATACAGGGAAGTAATAATCATAGAACTTCTTTTAATTATTCCGATTCTAATGACAATAATAATCCAATCGTAAAGGATCTCACAAAAGAAAAGGAGTTAGGTTGGGCAGGTTGGTTCTACCAAAAGGTGGTTCCGTCAAAAGAATCTGTTATATGCGGCATAGGCAACGTTAGTGCTACATTTGCTTTGAATAGCGTTTTCACTAAAGCCGTCTGGCCTGTAGTAGAAGGCTATTTACCTTTCGCAAGTAACTCGGTGGTTAATGGACTCTGTCACGGGGTTACTCAAGGAATGTTTACAATTGTATGTAAAGATGGCGGAATGGCACTAGTAGAGCGCGTTGTGACTTATGTTCGTGGAAATGAAGAATCAAACAACAAAGACAGTAAAGATTCCGAGCTTCCTGTCGTTAACCAGGGAACCTGGAGTAAAGGATTTTCTAAAGGGGCAATCCAAGGGGGATCTTACATCACCTCAGCCATTATCAAACATTATACTCAAATTGATATCTCCACGGCCTATTTCAATGGAGCTATAGAAAAATTTACCGATAACAAAAAGGAAGTTAACCTGTATAAACGTGTTACGACTGCTATTTTGACAGGATTCTTTAAGGGAGGGGTAAAAGATTGCGGTAAGGGTTTCTTAAAAATGCATGCTGATAAAGGAAAAATAGTCATCGAATGGATATCAAAGAATTTTACAGGTATTGAGATTAGTAATTATCTTGAAGGCCTCAAGAATAGTTTAGGTGATGGTAAAACAATGCCGATACATGACCCTTGGGTTAATCCGAAGTTTTCTTACGGCTCACACTCAGATAAAGGGCACTGCTACTTTAAAATAAACCCGCTGGATCCCTTTGATGTAACCGGTATATGTGAAGCAAAAGAAGAGGTATCCAACAGCTTTTATGAAGTATTCTTCGGTACACAGGTGACGGATAAGTCTAAGAAGGAGTGATGCCCGTAATTATCCAAAAGTTATTGTGAATTGGCAAAAAAACTCACTCCAGAGGCCAATAATTGTCAATTGAATCAAAAGGTTGATTTTTTGTAAGAAAATGCTTATTATACCCTTTAAAAAATAAGGGAGTGGAATATAGCCAATAAGCATTTTTATATATGATTAGCAATTTTAGTAGATACAGAGACATCGTTTTATATCGTACCTGGGCAGAATTAAAGGCTGAAAGCCAGCAGAACTACCTAGGCTATGTTTGGTTTTTACTCCAACCCATGATCACAACGGCTATCCTATACGTGGTCTTTGGTGTGTTGTGGAGCAACCGTGGCGGCGAATATGTTGTATTCCTGTTAACCGGTATGGTGGTTTGGCAGTGGTTTGAAAGTTGCATCAACTCCGGCATGGGAGCGATAAAAGCTAAACTACACATCATGAAGGAAATCCCTCTCCCGAAGTATTTATTTCCGTTAGTTCATATATTTGCGGATACTTGGCGCTTTTTATTCGTTTTTGTTGTCTTGATTGGATTTGCCTCCATCTTCAAGTTCTACCCCAACTGGAACTACTTTTATCTTCCCCTACTGATTGTTATTCACCTGACCTTTATTATCGGGATTGCTTTAATCCTCTCCGTTGCAAGCGCTTACTTGAATGACTTGACTACCATTGTACAGTCCATGCTTCGAATTTTATTCTTTATTTCGGGTATATTCTTCTCGATAGATAAAATCCCAGCAGAACTAATACCTTGGTTCTTGGCAAACCCTGCCGCGGCGATGATTCATAACTACCGCTCTGTTATTATCGATAACACCGCACCTAGCCTCTATCTAATGGGGTATATACTGGCTCTTGGGCTTACACTGTGTTGCATTGGTTTTTATATATGCAAGCATTTTGACCAAAAGATTACCAAAGACATTTCTTTATAATAATATAAATAACCGATTTTAATAGCATGATTACGAGTGAAGAAACGCCAAAAAATCTTGATATAACGACTAAAGAAAAAGAAGTCGTCCTTTCTGTTCGTAACCTCGGCCTTTGCTATCGCCGAGATAAGAATATCTTTACGAAGACTTCCGGCAACTTCTGGGCACTTAAGGATGTTTCTTTTGATCTGTATAAAGGCGAAAAATTAGGCATCATCGGCCGTAACGGTTGCGGTAAAAGTACTTTAATGAAAATCCTGACAGGGATCTTTTGCCAAGACAAAGGGCAGGTAATTGTAGATAAAAAACTACATATACAGCTCCTTTCGCTTGGTGTTGGTTTCGAGCGCAGCCTCAGCGGACGAGAAAACGCTATTCTAAATGGCATGCTCTTTGGAAAAACCCGTAAATATATGCTGAAAAGGCTGCATGAGATTCGTGAGTTCTCTGAATTAGGGGAATTCTTTGATGCACCTGTCAAAACCTATTCTTCTGGCATGGTCTCTCGTTTGGCCTTCTCTGTAGCGATTGTCGCGGAACCGGATATCTTACTCCTGGATGAAATGCTGGGTGTGGGTGATGCTCATTTTGCGGAAAAATCCAGAAGAGCTATGAACGAAAAGTTTTCATCCGAGCAAACCGTCATATTGATCTCTCACGACCCTTACACGATCATCAATATGTGTAACAGAGCTGTCTGGATTGAGAACGGGGAAACGCGTGCGGAGGGTAATGTGTTTGACGTGAGCGAACAATACATTGCCGCCATCACTCCTGAAAATCTAGAGACATATAAGCGCACAGTAGCTGCTATGCGTGGGGAGAGTTAAGCAATCCGAGTAATAGGGGTGCGTTTTGTAGGGTAATTTTTATTATGAGCGAAATAAAAATTACTTTATCGTTGGTAACAGAACTTATTGCAGAGCAGTTTCCACAATGGGCTCATTTACCCATTAGGCCTGTCGCATCAGGAGGCATAGATAACATCACCTTTCGCTTGGGAGAAGGAATGCTAATCAGGATACCCAGTGCAGAAGGGTATGTCGCACAAGTTCAAAAAGAACAAAAGTGGCTACCGGTACTAGCACCCCATTTATCGCTCCACATCCCTGAGCCGCTTGCTATGGGGCAACCCTCCAAGCATTATC
Organism: Verrucomicrobia bacterium CG1_02_43_26; assembly: GCA_001872735.1. Lineage (NCBI taxonomy): Bacteria > Pseudomonadati > Verrucomicrobiota > Verrucomicrobia bacterium CG1_02_43_26. Next base: position 44,480 of record MNWT01000022.1, read on the forward strand.
CGTGGAATTGGTCCATATACCGATGGATTGAGGGGGCAAGTGCGAACATGCTTTGCGTTGATAACCTGCATTTAGAGCGACTCGCCTTAGATCTAGCTCAATTTTTAAACGAGCTACATACGATTGATCTTACTGATGGGCCTTCTCCCGGCGCTCATAACTATTACCGGGGCGCGCATCCTTCGGTTTACGATACTGAAACCAGATCCGCCATTAAGGAGTTACAAGGGATTATTGATTCATGTGCCGCAACAGCTGTTTGGGAAAAAGCGATCAACTCCACATGGGATAAAAAACCTGTATGGATTCAGGGTGATTTCAGTAGCGGAAATATCCTTATAAAAGAGGGTCGATTAATAGCTGTAATTGATTTTGGATGCATGGGCGTAGGAGATCCTGCTTGTGATCTGGTGATTGCTTGGACATTGCTTAAAGGAGCGAGCCGACAAATATTTAAATCTCATGTACAATTAGATAGCGACACATGGACCAGGGCAAGAGGTTGGGCTTTATGGAAGGCGTTAATTACGCTTGTTTCCTTGAAAGGCAAGGCCGATCCAGAAGCTACAAGGCAAAAACAAATCATACATGATATTGTAGCAGAAGATACTGTTGGCAAGCATTGTTAAAAACAAGTGTGCCTGAACATTAAATAAAAAAACAGGCTCCTTGGGAGAACCTGCTTTCTGTGTAAATCAGATTGATCTAAAAGATTGCTTACGCAGCTGATACTGGGCGAACGTGGACGAGCCTATGTTGGCTATCCCATTCGACTTTACCATCGGTTAAAGCGAATAAGGTGTGGTCTCTTCCCATACCGACGTTCTTGCCGGGATGGTATTTTGTGCCACGCTGTCTCATGAGGATATTACCTGAGATAACAGCTTCGCCACCAAATTTTTTTACGCCAAGACGCTTGCTTTGGCTATCGCGTCCGTTTTTTGATGTTCCTTGTCCTTTTTTCTGTGCCATGACGTCCTATAAATTAAAGTTATTGCTTAATGGATTCGACCTTGATGACGGAAATTTCCTGGCGGTGGCCTTGTTTCCTTTGGTAACCCTTACGACGTTTCTTCTTATAAATAGTGATTTTTTTATCACGTTTATTTTCAAGAACATTTACTTGAACAGAAGCGCCCTCTACCTTTGGAGAACCAAAAACCATTGCCCCCATTTCCCCAACAGCCAAGACATCATTGATGGTGACCTTGTCCCCTGCTTTCGAACCGACATAACGATTTACGAAGATGATATCACCTTCTTTTACTGTAAATTGTCTTCCTTGAGTTTGTATGATTGCTTTCATATTGGAAAAGTAAATTATCTTAAAAAAATAGGTGAACGCAAGCTTTAATGTGGAAAAAGCAGGATTTTTTTTCAACGCTCGGGAATATCGTGACTGAAGGCCTCTGGGTGAATCTCAAAGGTTCCGACACGCGTTACCGGGCCTGTCATCTGTATATTGTAGTCTTTATCAATATCTACATGGACGATGCCCCCCGGCATATGGACATCTATTGATGCCTCACAAGCACCCATTTTAAAAGCCACTGCTGCTGCCGCCGAACTGCTAGACCCGGAGGAATAGGTATAGCCGGCACCTCTTTCCCAGATTTCTATACGAATGTTTTTTCTGTCCAACACTTTCATGAATTGGACATTGGTGCGTTTTGGGAAAATCGGTAACTTTTCAATCACTGGGCCAAGTTCACAGGCAATTTCCTTTGAAATTTTATCCATTGGGAGGATACAATGCGGATTGCCGATGGTTGCCGCATAAAAGGTGTAGGGCTTACCCCTTACTTCTAGCGTCTCGGCTAATACTTCGCGCTGAGGGCCTTCTACGGGGATGTCTTTATTAAAGAAGCTTACTTCGCCCATATCTACGGTGATCTTGCTGTCATAATCATTAACAACACAAGTCACTACCCCGCCTTCGGTCTCGACTGTAAACGGTTTTTCGCCCACGAGATCCTGGTTCCACAAATAGCGGGCAAAGATTCTCAACCCGTTACCGCTTTTTTCGGCCTCGCTGCCATCCGGATTAAAGATGCGCAGGCCAAAATCCGCCTTTTTGGAGAGTGTGGGCCCATACAGAATACCATCAGATCCCGGCCCATAGTGGCGATCGCAGATGACTACGATATCCGCACTATCCGGAGGCTCAGGATAATTGCGAGCATCGAGGACAAGGTAATCGTTTCCAAGGGCGTGATATTTAGTAAACTGCATAAATAATTATGGGGTATTATTTACGAAAGAGTGGCCTGTTGTAAATAGCTTTTTTTATTATCGTTTTGTTCTTTTAAGGAGCTACTCGCTGTCTGAATCAATATAATTTGACTCTACTAAAGGAATTTCATCAAACGATACTTTGTTATCTGTGGTGTCTTGTTTCTGTTTTTCCTTTAACAGATATAATGCATATTGAGCCTCTCTGACGCTTCCCAGTGGCATTAAAAACGACTCAATATTTTTCTGTCTACGCATATAGGGGTTTTTACGAGCTTCCTTGCTCTCATAAAAATAGTTAATAAGATTGTCACAAAGCGTCGTTAACTCTGCCTTAATCTCGTCTTTTTCATCATGATAAACAACGGTACGGTCTTTTATAGAGATATTGCACCCTAGTTCGTACTTGGCCCATTGCTCTAATTTACCACAAATGATTTGTTTGCATGCGTTTTTAAAAGCCTCGTCAGGTGTCACGATAGTCACTGTTTGTGATGACTCTTCTGATCGTTTGGCTCCCTTTGGGCCGGTTGATTTTGGTGCTATAAACACAGGTTCAGTTCTCGTTAATTTTACGTTTTTCATGACAATAATTTTATTAATTTTGTAATTAAAAATGATAAATTGTTCTATACCCGAGTCAATCATGAACCCTTGATTAGCCTGTTCCTAAAGGTTCTTATACAAAAACGGAGCGCTCACAACTCGCTCGAGTGATTTGATACAGATGAGCTGCTATCCTTAAAGTGGCGTTTCCTTAAAAAATAGGTACCGGTAAAGCCAGCCACGGTACCGACTAGGCCGATACCGAAGAACATAAGCACCATGCCGACTATTCTACCTTCCCACGTGATGGGGTAAATATCGCCATAGCCAACAGTAGTTGTTGTAACAACGGCCCACCAAACCGCATCAAAAAAACTATGGATCATGGGGTTTATACCATATTCGAGGGAAAAAAAGGCAATCGCACCGGACAATATAAAGATGGTCGTGATCGTTGAGGCATAGATATATTTAGAGCTGTCACTCTCAATGGCATTAGCAATCGTTGCCAATTTTTTAATTCGAGCAAGCACCCGTAGAACCCGTACCAATCGTAAAATGCCCAGTTGGTTACACAGTTGAATAACCCCATCGGTTAAGGGAATGGCGGCAATCAAGTCTGTCCAGTTTTTCCAAAAATACTGCCAACGCCTGTCCGCAATATATATCCCGATACAAAAGTCTGCAAAAAAGAGGAAAGAGATCAGAAGGTCTATCTTTTTGACAAACTGGGCTTGTTGCGGATTGAGCTCAGACTCGAGTTCGAATATCAATAACGTAACACTGGCAACCGCAACCAAGAGAATCAAGACGCTCGACCAGGCACTGTTTTTTATTCGGGATAATAGGGTTTTCATGCGATTATAAAGCGGATTCACATGAAGAAAATCACCCCTAACGGTAACAAAATTAACCATGCGAGCGCAATCTCATTTTATAGACGCGCAAGCATTAAGATCATTTAGTTTTGCTTAGTGATTTTTCGTTGGGATAACTTGGTTAAACCCTCTTTAAAAATGGTAATCGTATCTGTGGTCAGCTTCATTTTTTGAAGTTCAAAATAGGCCACTTTACACGCATCGAGATCATTAGGATTATTCTTCAAAAACTCCTTTATAAAACCTTTATAAGTATCTTTCATGTCGTTCTTGATTTTGCGACGTTGAGCAATGCTTTGAAAAACAAATCCCTGTTTCATAACATCCTCAAACACCTCAGCGCCCATATCAGCTTTAATCAATTTTATCAATTTATTGCTAATTAAAGCCTTGCATGCTTTCTTGAATTTTTTTTGCTCTAACTTTTTATCTGAATCAAATGGACTCTCAGTTTGCTTAACAATTAAGAAAGAAACTTTTTGATTTATGGATTTATAATAATGTTTACTTATACAATTAAATGAAGAGGTCATGGCTTTATTAATTGCATTAAATGATGCTTGCTTTAAGACAGGGGTCAATCACGAAAGTTTTTAGCCGATAACAGCAACCCCTATGGAGGGATGATTCTTAATGGGATAATTTATAGGAAAATGTAAAAAAATGGTGGAGGTGGCGGGAATTGAACCCGCGTCCTCTGTGCCTTCATCGATAACATCTACATGCTTATCCGTGTTTTTAGTTTAACAAGCGTGGCGCGAAACGGCGCGCTCCATGAGTGCGATCATCCTAAAATACGACAGGCCTGGGATGCGCGGGCACTGCTATATCTGTTAGTAGCGTCTTCAGTTCTTAACAGACATAGGAACCAAGACGGTGCTTAATATATAGATTAAGCAGCTTTTTTGAGGCCCATTGCTGGGAACTCAATGATGTCTGCGTTTTTATTTGCATTTATCAGTGTAATGGATTGTTAACGAAGCCAACCATTATCTCCGGCATGCCGTCATAGACTATTTCACAAAGTCGAATCCGGAACACCCCCAGATTCATTATAAACTTGCTAGCTATAAACGTGCGTAAACAAGTCAAAGAACATTTCCTATGATTCTATCATAGCCTGAATTGCTGTTGAAATCAAGCCTAGAATGATTTTTTTAACCGGCATTCTTTTATTTGTGGTAATCTTCGATCTTTACGTTACGGGCATTACCGTTATCCCAGACAAAGCAAATACGCCATTGGTCATTTATCTTTATACTGTGCTCGCCTGCACGATCACCCTTGAGGGCTTCAAGGTGGTTACCCGGAGGAGTTCGTAAGTCATTGATGTCTCTAGCGCAATCTATCATATCCAGTTTCATCAAAGCACGCTTGAGGATATCAAAGGGAAGCCCTTTGGGACGGATTTGATACCATATCTTTTCTGTTTCCTTGCAAGCGAATGATTGGATCACAATACTAAAGTACGCTTGAAGTAGCTGGTTTACGGGAGGAGCGTTTTGAGAGCGAAACCGGTTTTCGGTTTTTTCTTTGCTGCAAAGCGGCTATTTTACGCACTTTATTCATAATTACCCTACTCATTCTAGCTTCCCGAAGTTCATAATTATTCTGCAATCCCATCCAAAATTCAGCGCTGTTGCCGAAGAATTTTGAAAAACGAAGGGCGGTATCGGCCGTAATCGGTTGTTTGGCGTTTATAATTCGGCTAATCGTTGCCGTAGAAAGGCCTACCTCCTTAGCGAGCGATTCAGCAGTCAGCTCCAGTGGTTTCAGGAACTCTTCCCGCAATATGTCACCTGGGGAAACGTTTTCTATATACTCTTGCTTCATATTACATAGTATGTAACCTTTTTAAGGGAAAGTCAAATGGAGAACGCATAAAAACACCACTACAAAGTATTTTTATGAGAATAATGCCTGAATTGCTTTGGAAAATGCGGTTCTATCGCATCGTTTGGCATAATCGTTTAGTGCCTGTCGAAAAGGCTTAATAGCATCTTTTGAATCCCCTGCCAATGCTTGCATACGTTTATGGAGGTCGATTACATCTTCATGCTTAAACACCCACCCTAGCCCGTGCGTTTGGACGCGTTTGCCGATCAGATGAAAATCACTAGCCAAAACCGGTTTCCCCGCAAAGGCGGCTTTCGTGAGTACATTGGACGAGCCGTAATGGCACACGTACGGCAAGAGAACGATATCAGTTGCAGCAAACAGCGCTGCCTCTTCTTCACTTGAAACATAGCGGTCTAGCACAAGCGCCTTGCCAGCTGCTTGGAGTTGTTTTAGCCGTCCAACGGTTGCCTTATCCTCCTGCACACCAGCAACCAAGAGAAAGAAGGGGTGCTCAGGAAAGTGCTCTAGTGCCTCTAACACCAAGTGAAGCCCCTTACGGCGACTACCAATCCCATAGCTTAGCAGTACTATTCTTTCTGTATTGAAGCCTAATTTTGCTCTCGCTTCTTCCGTTGAAAGGGTTGGCAATGGCGTATGCCGTTCGGGCAGAAACGCAACCGATAGATTCGGGTATTGCGCTTCAACAATAGGTACTAGAAATTCATCCTGCAAGAAGAGGCTACGGAAAAAGCCCTTGTTGTAAAGTTTTCGAAAACCTACTCGCTTTATCCAATTTCCTATCCCATTTTGAGAAGGATCCGGTGGACGTGGGCGAACGTATATTCCAGAAACTTTTTTAAAGAGTGATTTGGGAGGGAAAATTCCGATTACGGCCCTACGGAACATCGAAGAAGCAACTTCATCCAGGCTGTTAAAGAAAATCTCATCTGCCTGGGTTTCGTTTAAGCAAATGGCTCCCGCCGCGAGTTTTGAACCTCCTTTAAATCGGCCTTCCTGGGTAAACAAATCGAGAATGGCAACTTTTGCGAGGAGGGTTGAATCTTGTTGTAAAATTCGTTTTTTAGCTTCTTCTGTACGGTTATCAATGGCTATAGAAACGGTATTGCCTAACGATAGGAGTTCGTTTGCGATGTTGACCAAATAGGGAATATGGTGCCCCTCCACCCGTGGCTCGAAGATCAAGACATGGCGTTGCCCGTTACTTTTTGGCATAATCCGATGCTTCGGGTTGAGGCTTTATGCTTCGTTTCTCATGCTCATAAAGGCGGCTATGGCGATAGAAGGTGGCAAAGGCTTGTTGAACCGCTACAAATAGCCCGGGAAAACCGTCTAAAAAGCCTAATCGCAATAGGTAGGAACGGACAAATCGCCAGAGTGCGCGAAAGATAGTCCCCAATGTGGAAAAGCGTTTCTTTTTGGCCAATTGACGATCGAGATAATGATCGCTAAAGGAAATAATCTTACGGAGCAAAAAGTTTAGATTCGGAAAGCTATAATGGAAGAGGTCGCCTGAGAGCTTTAACGTTGTTCCGTCAACAGTAACACTATCATGATCTTTTCCGCCGGCAAACTTGCTTGCGGCACGGTAGAATAAGCGCAAAGTATAATCAGGATACCAATCTCCATGGCGTATCCACCGCCCCAAGAACCAGGTTTTTCTAGGGAAATAGGCCCCAAGAGCTTGATGTTGCTTTTGATTTGTAATGAAATCTCTAATACACTCTGCCAAGCGAGGTGACACTTCTTCATCGGCATCTAAGTTAATGACCCAGGGCTGTGTCGCGTGAGATAGCGCAATGTTCTTTTGCTCTGTCATCCCCATCCAAGCATGCTCGATAACCTTTGCGTTGTAAGATTGAAGGATCGTTGCTGTTTCATCCGTACAGTCGTTTATCACGGCAACGATTTCACTGATCCAAGGCGCGATGGAATCTAAGCAACGAGACAGGTTGAGCGCTTCGTTATGAGCGATAATAATAAGACTAATGGGCAGTTTCTCCATATAAAATCAGGCTACAGACGAGATTAACCCCTCTCGTCTAAAAGAAAAGACTTTATTGGCTGCCACGATAATATGGTCAATAATTTGTATATTGAGGCTCCTGCCGGCGGCGATCAACGCATCCGTCAAATTCTTATCCTGAGCGGAGGGTTCCGGATAGCCAGTGGGATGATTATGGGCCAGTACAAGCCCACTTGCTGAACGCCTTAGCGCGGATTCCATGACCTGTCGCGGATAAATAACGGTACGGTTAACCGTGCCTTCAGACAAGCGTTCTACCCCATTTTTCTGTAACTGAAATCGATGATCTAGGTATGCGACTTCGAATACTTCGTTTGTTAACGGAGACAACCTAGCACGCCAAAAGGCCTCCAGGTCGGTGGAGTTATTAAGAACAATTTTTTCTTCCGCTGTTTGTCTTAGATAAAGATTTGCGGTTTCTCTTATAATGCGCAGGGCCACAGGCGTCACCTCCCCTATGCCTTCGACTTGGCGTAGTTCTTGCTCTGACGCATCTAAAAGCCCTCTTATGCTACCAAAATGATTAAACAAGCGTTTGGCTAAATTTTTTACATCTCGCCTGGGAATGCAAAGCGTTAGCAAAAGTTCCACGATTTCGTATTCATGAAAGCCCTCAAACCCGCTTTTTTGAAAACGGCCACGCAATCGAGCACGATGCCCCTCTAGATCAATTTTTTGTTCCATATACTGCGTATCAAAAATCAGAGGATAGTTGAAAAAGACATCTACAAACATTAAAATAAAAATAAGGATCGCACAAACTTGATTTTTGAAAAAAATGGTTACCTTACTTGATAATCACAAAATTTGTGATAGGTTTTAAAGTATCCATAATATAACTCGGGAGAATGCCCTATATAGGTAAAAGATGCCTGAAGAAAAAAAATATTTATTAAAAATTTTATCCGGACCCCATCAAGGCGCTGAAGTCGTCTTAGATAAGGGGGATTTAGTTATCGGAAGCGATTCTGAATGTGATTTAATTTTGTCGGATGTATTAATACACCCACAGCATATTAAAGTAACCATCTCAGATGAAGGCAGTATTCTGATTGCACCTTTAGACTTACCCGTCTATCTGGACGGCAATGAAATCAAAAAGCAGTCCTACGAGATAAACCCCTTTCAATTTATATCCCTGGGCACGACTCATATTGTCATCGGCCCAGCCACAGAAGATTGGCCCTCTATTTCCGCAGCAGATGCCCCTTCATTAACAAAAGACAAAGAAGAAGCTAAACCTACCGTAGGCGAAGATGTCACAAAAGAACAACTAGGAAAAGCCGCTTCAGCCGCAAATCTTGAAGCAGAAGGTGAACCCGAAGAGCCTGTTGTTGAAATTGTTCCAGAGCAAAAAATCTTTGGCGTTAGCAATAAGGTGTTCGGTGCCGCTGTGGGGGGAATACTCCTCATCGCCTTTGCAATGGCCGTCATTTTCTTGATGCCCAGCAACACCAAGAACGATATCCCTCAAGCACAATCCATTGAAAACCGAACGAATGCGATCAAGGCCATTTTACAAGATTTTGATCATGAGGATGACTTTATTATTAGAACCGATGGCGACACCGGCCGTATCACAGTCGAGGGTTGGGTAGATGCTAGGGAAGAAAAAAAGGATATAGAGCTTGCTTTAATGCGCCTAGGTGGAGGAATCAGCATCCGTGTCTGGAGCCAGGAAAAGATCATGGAGGATGCCCAGGAATTGATCAATATGCTCAAAGTAAGCGTCACCATAGAACCCACAGCGGATAAAGGCGTCTATAAGGCCATAGGCTACGTTGGGGATGATAAAGTTTGGGATAATGTCCGCAAAAACCTTTCTAAAGACGTTGCGGGAATACGTTACTTACAAGACGAAGTTATTACAGGTAAAAAAGCGCAAGCGATTGCCAATAAAGTACTATCGGAATATGAATTAGATGGAAAAATTGACTTTTTCCCGATGATGGACTACATTAAGGTTGTGGGAACGATATCTGAATCATCGATAGATGCATGGAAAGCTGCCCGAGTAGCTGTCTGGGAAGAGATGGGTTACCCTGTTCCGATGGAAAACCAAGTGATGATCGCAAGCGCTGGAAAAGTGTTCTTTAGCACAGAAATAGATAGCGTAAACATCGGTGAAACCGGTTGGATTGTCGTTAAAGGCGGCGAAAAAGTATTTACCGGGGGCACGCTCCCGGGGGGATTCGTAGTGAAGAGTATTGGTAAGGAAGGAATCGTCCTCAAACGGGGAGATCAACAAATAACCATACAACCCGGAGGTAGTTTATGACAAAAATAAATGAATTATTAAAAAACTTGGAAGATCGCCTAGAAGGTGACGAAAAGGATAAGTTCAAGAAAGAACTCCTGAATTACCTGAAGAGCGAGGAATCTAAATGGAAGTCGAGGATCAACGCAGGTGTAGACCCTCAAGAATATAAAGTTCTAGAAAAAATTATTCACGGCATCACCGCCGCTGAAGCTATCGTAAACAAGGTGTAAATTTAAAAAATCATTAAACAATTAAGGAGAAGGTAAAATATGGCAGTAGTAGGTATAGATTTAACAGGCATCAGTCTCACGCTCAACAAACTAGCAGACTTGCAAGAAAAAGAGATCGCAAAACATAAAGACGATTTAGACAAAGCAATAGCTTCAGGAAAGGATGCAGCTTTTACATCACGATTGGCACAAGCACTTCAAACAGCAATGAACCAATACAATATGACGCTTGGCGCGCACAGCTCCATTTATGGTGCTGAAAAAGCTGCTGCAACAGCAATGTACAACAGATTCTAAGTATATTATTAAACAACCCCAAATACGATTATGAGCATTTACAAACATAGCTTTGGTGAAGAATTCGACCTCAAATCGATTCCGGTGGAACGTGAGTTCTTACAACTCTTAGGGCGACTTTGCCATTTAGGGATCATAAAAAGTTGTTTCAAGGAATCTGAAACGATCATAGATGCCTTGAGGACTCTGCGCCCAGAAAGCGAAATTCCATTGATTCCCTTAGGCATGCTTTATTTCGCGCAACACCGATTCAAGGAATCATGTGACGCGTTTATTCAAGCACTGGAAATCAATCCCGAGAACGATTTCGCAAAAGCTCATTTAGCCCTTGTCCTTCGTAGGATAGGAGACAAAAAGGATAGCGACGTCTTAATTGAACAAATTCTAAAGGATAATCGCGAACCGGAAGTCGTAGCCTTTGCAAAGGAAATTAGGAACAACGAAATTGACGCATTACTATAAACACAGAACGCTAGAGGAGAATAACAAATAATATGGCCATTGATCCATCGATAGGAAAAGCAGCACAAGCTACTGATGCAGCCAAGAAATCACTAGAAGCAAGAGACGTTTCTAAGGATGTTTCCGGGGTTGCAAAGGAGGATGCTATTTCCAAATTCAATGAGATGATGAAGGCCCAGGACCCTTCCCTGCATAGTAAGGATATTCCCTCTCATACGGTAAACATTCCCGATAGCCCGTTACAAAAAGGCGGGCCACAGGGGGCCCATAAGCTGGATTCCAGTTTCGAAATGCGGCAAGACTTTTCCATAGCAGGAAAATCCGCCGCAGAGCAAACAGGATCAAAGCACAATATGTTGGGCTCTCTTGTGGATGCTACTATGGGCGTTAAGGAACGCTACCATGCAAGTGAGTCAAAGATAATGGACATCATCAGCAAACTCGATGCTGACCCTACGTCTCCAATGAACCAACGTATGGTCTTGGAAATACAAAATGAAGTAAATGTAAAATCTACCTTAATGGGGCTGGCTTCATCTGTTCTAAAAGGGGTAAAGGATGCTGTGCAAGGCCTCTTACGCGCACAGTAAGAAGGATCGCTTTGCTGGATTGACAACACGCTTTCCACGCTTTATCAATTATATATATAACCGAGTTTTCCCATTTGAAAAAAAGACGTTTTCCATTTATTCAACTTTTCCTGGCCATTATAGTCCTTGCGTTAGCAGGCTGCGGAAAAGACAACCTTTACACTGACCTTTCTGAAAAAGAGGCGAATGAGATGATCGCCATCTTGAAAAATAGGGGTATTGACACCAGTAAAGCCGCTGGTAAGGAAAATACGTGGATCGTACAAGTATCATCAGGTGATTTCAGTGATGCCGTAGATATATTGAGCGCCTTGGGCTACCCTAAAGACAATTTCGCAAGCTTAGGCACCGTGTTTGAAAAATCAGGGCTCGTATCCTCCCCTACCGAAGAGCGTATTCGGTTCATGTACGCGCTTTCCCAACAGCTTGCCGAAACGCTTACGCATATCGATGGCGTTTTAACCGCTCGCGTAAATATTGTTTTACAGGAAAATAATCCGCTCAATGAAGTGATTAGCCCTTCTTCAGCAGCTGTATTTATAAAGTATCGTAGAGGTTCAGGTGTCGAAGACGCGGCAGCTATGATTAAAAACATGGTCACCAATAGTATCGAGGGGCTTTCTTACGATAAAGTAACCGTGGCTTTCTTTCCTTCAGATCTTTCTGATTACGATGTTGAAGCGTATAATGCGAGTCATGCCGCTCGCTCTTCAAACGCCACTTTTTGGGTTGTTGTCGGCAGCATCCTCTTTTTACTCGTAGTCGCTATCTTAGCAACAGGCTACTGGTATTGGGAAAACCAAAAGAAACCAGTTTCTATCCCTCCGAAGACGGAAGAAGAATAAATTTACAAATCTAACACACCTTTTTGCTTTTATGAACCAGCAGGACTTCATACGGAATGTTCTCAGTCATAACAATGAACTGTTTCGGCTGATTTACCAATTCGACACGGGCTTGGCTGACTACATCAACAAAGAGCAATTAAAAGGCGCCATAAAAGATTCACTACCCGGTGATTTATTCAGTACGCCGCGTCTACAAAAGAAAATCTCGGCTTATTTAATCAACCAGCTGAAATTAAAATCCTGTTTTTACTCATTTAAAGAACCTCGTCTGCGTATAGCGCTTCTGCCTGAAGCTATCTTGGAACAGGTTCTCCTCTATGCGGGTGCCGCGTTTTATAGCGACACGATCAAACATATCGTCCTGAAAAAGAAGTTAACAGAGCTTCAAGCCTCTATTGGCGAAAAGGTTTACATATTCGCGACCAAAAAGGCTCCTTTATTATCGCAACTGGTTCCTCACATCTCTGTCGATAAATCGCCCGCTCATTTAGATAAAGATCAGCTCATCAATGCGGGTAAAGCTTGTATCGAAGCTTGTTTTGCCAAAGAACCGGAGGCGTTAACACAGCGTTTTAAACTTAAATTCCCTCCTTCTGTTCATTTTAATTTTAATCAGGAGATTTCTCCTGAACTAAAAACACAGTGTTGGAACTTTCTCCAACGCCTTATCATCAAAGAATTAGCGCCGGAGTGGAAATCATGTTTTGCTTAAAAGAAGACCAGTTTTATCCTGAACCAGGAAAGAAGATTATCAAAAAAGAGGAATATGCCATTTTCCTCAATGCGAATCAAATTGTCGAAGAAGCTCAAAAAAAGGCCGCTAGAATCGTGGAAGAGGCTAAACAAGCCTATGCGGATGAGAAGAAGCGTGGCTTCAATGAGGGTATGGCTGAGGGTAACAAAAAGATCTCCGAGTTGATGATCGAATCAGTTTCCAAAAGTCTTAAGAATTTTGAAAATTTTGAAAACGATATCATTCAAGTCGTCATGCAGGCTTTGAAGAAAATCGTGGGCGAGCTAAACGCGGATGAGCTCATTATCGGTATTGTTAAAAACGCCTTAGCCATGGTAAGAGATCAGAAGAAAGTAACGCTCATTGTCTCGCCTTCACAAGAAAAAGTCGTTCGTGAAAAGCTGGATGAGATCATGAAGGGCTACCCTACCATCAGCTTTATTCAGTTAGACAGAGACCCTCGGCTTAAAGAGGGAGGCTGCCTATTAGTCACCGAAATGGGCATGGTGGATGCCACATTAGAGATACAACTGGAAGCTATCCAAAAGTCTCTCAAGCGCGTTATCAAGTAAGGGTTAAGTCAGGCCAATCTATCCTCCAGCAACGATTCGCAATAGCTCGAGTTTATCCCCATCGGCAAGCGTTACCCGTTTAGCTTCTTCGCGTGTTAAAGCTGTTTCATTATGTTCGACGACGACTCGCTCGATATCCATTTGTATCGATTGCAAAAAGGCTACCAGTTGCGCGTCACAAGCACAGCTATATTGCTTGCCATTAGCAAATACGGTAATCGAATTATCTTTATTGTCTGTCATTATTTTTTGGATACGGATTCTTCTGTTGCGAGGGATTGATCAAAATCTTTCCAAACAGGCTCATAGCCTAGACTACGAATCATGTTCGCAACTTCTATCGGCGGGCGTTCATCCGCGATATGGAATTGCTCTCCCGGCTGGTTTTTCGTCTGCTTCCAGGTCTCTGTATTATAAGAACTATAACCCCCGGGCTCCGTACTTGCCCCGGCACTCATGTGCGTAATCCCAAGCGGCACAAGCGCGTTTCTTAATTCAGGCGCTTCCCGTGTGGATAGCACAACGGATATATGAGGTAAGAACATTCTCAGCGCACAGATTAGTTGAACAAATGCTCGGTCGCTGACGCCGTATTGCTGCTCGGGTTGAAAGGCGCCTGCCGCAGGTCTTAATCGTGGCAAACTGATCGAAATTTGAGATCTCCAGCAGTGTTTTAACAAATATTGCGCATGTGCCGCGAGTGAAATAGCCTCGTAACGCCAATCATACAACCCCAATAATACACCGATCCCTAATCTACGAAAATCTGCTTTATAACCTCTTTCCATAGTATCCATGCGCCACTTGTAATTTTTTTTAGGGCCCGCAATGTGCATCTTTTGGTAAGTAGGCTGATGGTAGGTTTCCTGGTAGACTACTAGCATCTCGCTCCCCGCTTTCACGAGGGGAATGTAGGGCTCGGTTTCCATCGGCGCTAGTTCCAAATTAATACTGGGCATAACTTTCAAGCACTCGCGCACGCATTCTTCCACGTAACCGTTTGCGACATACTTAGGGTGCTCCCCTGAGACGAGTAATAGGGATCGAAAACCTTGTTGCGCCAGTAGCTGCGTTTCCTGAAAAACTGTCTCAACCGGCAGGGTTACCCGCGGTATAGGGTTGTTTCTTGAAAAACCACAATACTGGCATGTATTAATACACTCATTTGATAAATACAGAGGCGCAAATAAGCGTATCGTCTTCCCGTAATGTTTCTGGGCAATGTACTGTGAGCACTGCGCAAGCCCTTCAATCTGAATACCTGCCCGAGGAGATAATAATGCGGCAAACTCCCCCAGTGTTTCCGCTCTTCCTTTTTGTAAAATCGCAGCTAAGGTACGCTCAGACGTATCCAATGATTGCCTCACGAGCGCTTCAACGGGAATATTTGCATAATAATCAGAAAAGGCCATGGTGCTTTTTTCCTTTAATCTAAAAAGGTTGTTAACGGGCTCGTTGCCTTAGCCGCAAAGCCTGTATTCATATTGTTCTTACGACAAACATGCCCTGCTTGAACGGCTAACGCAAAGGCTTGGGCTGTTTGAATAGGATCCCCCGCGATCGCAATCGCCGTATTTACTAAAACTGCGTCTGCCCCCATTTCCATTGCCTCAGCGGCATGGGAAGGCATCCCAATACCCGCGTCTACAACAACAGGCACACGTGCTTGTTCTATAATAATCTCAATTTGCCTCCTTGTCTCAATCCCTCTATTCGTCCCAATAGGAGATCCAAGAGGCATAACCACCGCGCAACCCACGTCTTGTAAACGCAGGGCCAGCACAGGATCTGCATTAATATACGGCATCACAACAAATCCTTCTTTCACTAAAATTTCAGCCGCTTTTAGGGTCTCAATCGGATCCGGCAATAAGTAATTAGGATCTGGGTGTATCTCTAGTTTCACCCAATTTGGTAACCCGGCCGCTCTTGCCAAACGGGCTATTCGCACCGCTTCTTCCGCGTTCATGGCACCGGCGGTATTGGGCAATACAAGATATTTCTCGGGCTCCAGATAATCTAGGATATCCGCAAAGGGGTCTTTTGTACCATCAATGCTGGCACGTTTTAAGGCAACGGTTACGAGTTCCGTGCCGCATGCGGATAGGGTGTCTCGCATCTTTTCCTGAGAGGGGAACTTACCCGTCCCTACAAACAAGCGTGAATGAAAGGTACGGTCTGCGATAACCAGCGGTTCTGTAGCTAATGGACTTATCATTTATAAAATATTATCAACTAATATGGTAACTAATTAGGTATATTTGTAAAATATAATCCTCTAATCTCTTCTAGTCCATATCTGGAGTGAACCCACGGCGCATTGTATTTTCGGTAATTAGCCTAGGATCCATAAAATTAAGCAAATAGTCCGGCCCGCCTGCTTTAGTCCCCCCTCCAGACATATGGAAGCCACCAAAGGCTTGGCGTCCAACCAATGCGCCTGTACTGCCTCGGTTTAGGTATAAATTACCTACCCTAAACTCTTTTTGTGCCTTTAGTAGGTTTTCCGGGCTTCGGCTAAACACACCTCCCGTAAGCGCGAACTCCGAATCGTTCGCCCATTCAATGGCTTGGTTAAAATCCTTCACGCGCATAACGGCTAATAATGGCCCAAATACTTCTTCTTGTGCCAATCGGCATTCGGGAGTGATACCCTCCACGACCATAATCGGTACAAAATAACCTTTTTTGGGCACCTGCGCACTAGGAGTTTCAAATAGCACTTTGCCTTCTTTTCGAGCTATCTCTTGATATTTAAGCGTTTTTTCCTGCGCGTTTTTATCAATTAAGGCGCCCATAAAATGAGAAGGATCTTCTGAGTTTCCAATTGTTTTGTCTCGAAGGGCTTTCTTGAGACGTTCCATCAACTTGTCATATATACCGTCCAAGACAATCAACCGGGAGCACGCGGAGCATTTTTGCCCTTGGTATCCGAACGCTGAATACAATACTTGTGGAACTACTTCGTCTAAATCGGCATCATCGTCTACGATAATCGCGTTCTTGCCGCCCATTTCGCAGATCACTTTCTTGATTCCTTTTTGGCCTGGATAAACCTTTGCGGCCCGCTCTATAATGCGTAGTCCAGTTGCTTTAGAACCTGTAAACCCGATTAGGCTGACATCTGGGTGGTCTACGATAGCGTCTCCGATACTTTTTCCATAACCGGGCACAAAGTTAAATACGCCTCTGGGCAGCCCTACTGACCTCAGTATATCGGCGAGCTGACTCCCTATAATGGGCGATAATTCAGACGGCTTGTAAACAATGGTATTTCCGGCAACAAGAGCCGCGGCAACCATTCCGGCGCTAATCGCTAAAGGGAAATTCCAGGGGGCAATAATCGCAGCAACGCCCTTTCCTTCATAAAAAAGTTTATTCACTTCGCCGGGAAGATTTCCTAAACGCTGTACGTTCCCCAAGCGTAACATTTCGTGCGCGTAGTAATCAAAAAAGTCGATCGCCTCCGTAACATCTCCATGAGCTTGATCCCATTGCTTGCCCGTAGCTAGCACCTGCCAGGCAGCAAGGTTGTAGCTATTATGCCTGGCCACATCCGCGGCCTTGAATAAGTATTCAGCGCGTTCTTCCGGTGTCTTAGCTCGCCAAACAGGAAACGAGCCTTTTGCTGATTTGATAGCATGATCAACGTCCTTAAGATCTGCCTCGCACACATAGCCCAAAATCTCTTCCGTATGGTTTGGGTTTACGCATGTGATAACCGTGTCTTTGTGCACTTCTTCCCCATCAATATAAACCGGGTATGTTTTCCCCAAAGATTCGCGAACCTTTCCAATAGCGGCTTTAAAGTGCTCACGAACCTTATCGATGGTAAAATCAATCGCAGGTTCTGTTCTAAATTTTACTCTAGGATCACAGATAGCCTCTACTCTGGGCTTTATTTTATGAAAGGGGTCTTGTAACAATTTGACAATATCAGAGGCTTCCACAAAGCTTTGACGCAGGAAAGATTCGTTAGCTGTATTTTCCAGTAAACGTCTCACTAAATAAGCCATCCCTGGAACCATTTCTCCGTACGGACAATACAAGCGCACGCGTGATGTGTTCTTTAAAACAGCTTTGCGAACGGGCTCCGCCATACCATAAAGCACTTGAAATTCGTATCGATCTTCTGGCACATTAAGCGCCTTTGCCATTTCAACAACAGCTGCAATGCTGCGTATGTTATGCGAACCGCAGGCGAAGTAACAAATATCACTATTCTCTAGCATGAGGCGAGCCAGTCGCTCAAACGCCGCATCCGTTTCACTCTTTTGCTGCCAAACAGGAGGCTCCCATGTATTCTGCCGCGCGATAACAGTTTCGTAATCCCAGTAGGCTCCCTTTACCAATCGTACTTCTATTGGCAAATTTTCCCCCTTAGCCCACTCTAGCAGATCTTTCAGATCCTTCTCTGTATCCGTTAAATATGCCTGTAGCACAATTCCTAGATGAGGGTAACCACGAAAGCGTTTATCGGAGCGTAGGCGTTTAAAGGCTTCTATGGTAATGTCCTTATATTTAGTTGATTCCATGTCTATGCACATGGATCCTTTCAGCGAAATCACTCGTTCGTAAATGGAGGCCAATCGCTCTACTATCTTTGCAACAGAGCGTTCAAAACTAACCGGCTTAATATCCGAATACAGCGCGGTTGGCTTCACAGAGATCTGTACCTTGGGTGCATACCCCCAATCAAGTGATTTACTTTCGCCAAAGTTTCCAGACAAACTGTCCCAATTACCCTGCTCCTTGGCAAGCACGTCCAAAAGTTCTAGAAATGTCGCTACATACTGCTCTGCCTCGTCTTCATTAACGGTCGCTTCGCCCAGTAAATCTACTACAAAAGCAAACCCATCTTGCCGGAGGCTCTTTAAGGCCTTAATCGCTTGTTTTGCATTTTCACCTATAATAAACTGCTTGGCCATAGAGGCTATGTTGCCCCGTATAATCGGCCCTATGGCGAATCCTGCTCCCATCACAGAGGCTACTTTCACGCCCCATTTGAATATCGTTGGAGTACTAGGGTCGTCAGCCGGAAAATACTCTTCTATATGGCGCATCAATAGTTTAGAGGTATTAAGGCTAGGAAACACATCTACAAAGCGAAACATGTTCACTTTAAACGCCTCATCGCGCATAGACCAATCCATTACTTTTCCAATCCAGCGGCCTTTGTTAAACAATGAGGGTTTCTCATTTTCAATAGTTTTAAAAAATAGTTTTCCGCATTCAATAATACGGGGCTCTAAATCCTGGGTAGACATAATCGGGGGAAAGGGTTAATTATTAATAGATTAAGACTATCTCGACTTTCCTGCTTGTCCAACTCAAAAAACGCTTTCCTTTATGGCCCTCTCCTTTGAAAATATTGTCGTTATACTGATTATTATCAGTTTCTTCATGACATTTGTTGCCTTTTTCATGATTGCCAAGCGTGGCCCCACTCATTCTGAAAAGCAGCTCCGTAAATTAGCAGATGAACTTGGATTTTCCCTCCTTGGGGGTGAACCTGTTCTCCCTAAAGTACGTTTTCTTCGTTTCATTAAAACGCCTTTAAGCGTTGTTAGCCCTGACCCTAAAAATGCGCTTAAAATATACCACTTCACTCGCGGTAGTGGCAAAAACTCGACTACCTACGCGGCCATTCAGTTTAGCAATTTAAACACAAAAGAGCTTAAATGCGAAATCTACGAACAGGGTCTTTTAAGCAAAATCGGTAAAACATTAGGTATGCAGGATATTCCCGTAGGCAACGCCAAGTTCGATGAGCGGTTTATTATTAAATCAGACGACCAAAATTTTATTCGCACGATCTTACTGCCTGAAATTCAAGAACGCATCTTGGAAGCTTGGGATCAGCAAAATGCCCGAGGCAGAATCACCCTAAACAATAACATCCTTGCATATGAAGAGATTGGAACGATACGAGATGATGCTACTAGAGAGCGTTTCAAATACATGCTATCCGTCATGTATCTCTTGCGTGATGCCATAGATGTCTATATATCTCGTTAGATGGAACTGTCTTATATCATAACTGCCTTGGCCGCTTTCACAATCGGTGGCACCGGCACTTTCATCTATTTACGCGCTCAAGCCAAATCAACGGTTCGCGAAATCAATCTACTCCAAGAACAACTTTCGGAAGCTTCCCGTAAAAACGTCTCACTGGAAGCGGAAAAATATGCCCTCACAAAAGACTTCTCTGCCATCTCTGCCCGCCGTGAGGCAGAACAAATAGCTGCCGATGAAAAAATAGCGCTTCTCGAAGCAGCGAAAACAAACCTCACCGATGCTTTTAAGGCTCTCTCTGCCGATGCCCTTAAAACCAATAACCAAGCCTTTCTAGACTTGGCAAAGCAATCGCTCACAACTTTCCAAAAAGACGCGCAGGGGGATTTAGACAAGCGAAATGAGGCCATCTCCCACTTAGTTACTCCTATGCAAAAAACATTAGAGCAATTCCAAGAACACACGCGAGCCATCGAGAAAAACCGTATCACCGCTTTCAGCACACTTGAAGAGCAACTCAAAAACATTTCTTCGTCTCATTTAAAATTAGAAACTGAAACGCGTAATCTCACAAAAGCCTTGCGTACCCCCCACGTTCGTGGCCAATGGGGAGAACTTCAATTAAAGCGCTCTGTAGAGATAGCGGGCATGCTCGAATATGTGGACTTCCAACAACAAGCCACACAATCGAATAATGAGCGTATCCAACGCCCGGATATGATCATCAGGCTGCCTAATAATCGCCAGATAGCCATCGATGCCAAAGCTCCTCTCATGGCCTATTTGGAGGCGGTGGAGCATCCTGAGCCGGAACAGCAAAAGATTTTTCTTAAAAAACACGCCCAACAGGTTCGCGACCATATTCAACTTCTGGCCTCCAAGCAATACTGGAAGCAATTTGAAACTTCCCCGGAGTTCGTCATTCTTTTCCTCCCGGGCGAATCTTTCTTCAGCGCGGCGCTACAAGCGGATGCCCAACTGCTTGAACAAAGTTTCAAGGATCGCGTCATTCTTGCTACGCCAACGACACTCATTGCTCTGCTTAAAACCGTTGCCGCCGGTTGGCAGGAAAACAACATAGCACTGGAAGCTCAAAAAATCAGCCAACTCGGGCAGGTCCTCTACGAGAGAATTACAGTGCTGGCCAGGCACTTTGAGGACTTGCGTAAGCATCTGGAAAAATCCGTGGATGCTTACAATAAAACCGTCAGCTCTCTAGAATCTCGCGTATTACCGTCTGCTAGAAAATTCAAAGAAATGCACATCAAAAGCGAGCAAGAAATCCCGATTGCCCAACCGATTGACAAATTGCCAACCGCGCTCACTTCCGAAGTACAAACTTCGTAAGTTACTCCTCCAGCAAAAGTATCTCGATTTCTTCTTCCGATGCTCCTTTGTCGTTTAATAGTTGAACAATTTCCTTTTCATTCCAAATACCTTCCTTTACGGCTTGGCGTACCAGTGAAATTGTTGGCTTGTAAACAGATATTAATTCCTTTCCTGTGACTATCCGCTCAGGAATATTAGTCGTATTCAGGTTCACCGAATTATCGCTCATATTAACTTTTGTAGAAAACAGCGTAATCAAATTATTGAGACTAAAAGAGTTAAAATGCTTCTTAATCTTGTTTAAGAAAAACTCAGCTAGGCGATAGTCCAATATTTTTTGAAATACCTTTCCGTCGATAACCGGCATTGAGATAAAATTAATCATTAATTCCTCAGGGAGGATCTTGCTATCTATTGCATCAAACAAGACTTCTAGCAAACCACACAAACTCTCCTTACTATGTGCAACCGCAAGTTGATAAGGACAAAAACCATTCTGATCTTTGGCTCCAATCAAGTGAGGTATTAAGCTCTCTCTCATGTAGCCGCCTTTCAAAAAGCTTTTTTTCTCCAATTGCATCATGAAAGCCAGAAAATCGCTAAAGGCAACACCGAACACTCCTAATCCATGCCAAAAACCGCGACCACATTCCTCATCTTTTTTTGTGAATATTTTATCCAAAATATCGAATGCCTCAAATTTCGTAGCATCCAATTTAAAAACCTCTGCCATGATCTGAGCACAACAAAACAGAGCATACTCATCATGTGGTTTTTTTGAAATCAATGAATATTCACAACCCAATGCCATAATCCATGTTAAAAATTGCCCGGATATCGTTAATTCTGCCAAATCTTTATAGTACTCATCAAATGCCAATTTCATTTGCTTTTTCACAATTTTCTCGAATCCAATGCCATTAATACATTTAAGAAATTTCACATAGCCCAGCACAGATGTCTGCCGATCCATAAACATCCCAAGCCTATAATGTACTTCCATTACAGCTAATTGTAGGCATTTCCCAGGAGTACAGCTTTTTATATCCTCTGCAATCGCTGCCCAAAGAGACTTAAAGCAATCGGCATCAATACATCTCTGTACAACACTTTTCCCTGCCGCTTCCTTTGTCAAAAAATCAATCACCCAATCGACAGATAGGTATCCATCAGTGCATGCGTTCTGAATAAATTTAATCAGGCTATCAATATTTTTGCCCTCTGTAGCCGTCAAAAATAAGTTTTTTCCATCCTTACGCTCCTTACCTGAAAAATATATTAATTTATCATTAAAATATTCTTCAGTTAATGCTTGGGCATTGGTCAACCTCCTCAACACATTCAACCATACCCCTAAACCTCCGCTTTTGGCTATCGTTTGGTTTAAATCTGTTTTGGTTTCCTCACATATCGTCTTGATATAATCTTCAATAAACTTCTCACAGGCTTTTTGATCCCCAACCTTAAGAAGCGACAAATCGATATCCTCAATCTCGCCCAGTTCAGAATAGATTCTGTTTAATTGCTCATCTACCTTGCCATCATACAAGGCATCTAATGTACCGTAGATAACAGACTCAAAAATGACTATGAAATCCTTACGCTCGTCTTCACTCTCCTCATCACTTTCAATTTCCTCGCACTTGCGATCCATAAGTGGCAAACCATTAGTCGAAAACTCACCGTTACTTACATTTTTTCTCTTAGTTTCTTTTTCATCACAAATCGGTGTCTTGTCATCATAAACCCCACCAATTGGCCTCTTATTACCACTATACTTATCGTTAGGAAATCCTCCGCCTATACTATTATTATTCATACGCTCATATTTTATTAAAAACTCAAACTTGGTCAACGGGAAAACGAATGCGGCCATTCGCTACAGGAGCTACAGGATCTTCCGAATCCGCTCATTTCTTTCAGGCAAAAGATTGTTAACATATTCCATCGAAGCGCCTTTATCTTTCAATAATTTACGCACATCATCGACTGTCCAATAATTTCTTTCAACACCCACCCGGGCAAGAGATATAGTAGGTTTGGAATCCAGTAAATAATGATTAGAATACACGCCAGTAAGCATTCGGCGAGGAACACCTTCTGTATGCTCCGGCTCAAGGGAATCAATTTTCTTTAAAAATTTAATCTCGAAGAACCGCTTTAATTGATTTAAGTCAAAATCATTCCAATATTTTGGGATAGTCCTAAAAAAATCCTGCTCCAAACCTTCATTCATTATACGTGAAAATACATTTTGCTGTTTAAAACCCAAATGACCCGCATCCATAAAAATGAAGTCGCTAATGATTCCCGCGGGAAGTAATCTCGCATCAACCATTTTATATAGGCTACGTAGCAACATATCCAAACTGTCTTTACTATGCCGCACAGCCATCTGATAAGCATAAAAACCATTACTATCGGAATCCTTCATCAAGTAATGCAACAAGTGATCCTCAACATATCCTTTGCTCAAGAAACCTTCTTGTACCAAGTTAACGACAAAGTTTAAAAATCTACTAAATAATACGCCCTTACTAGCTAATGAGTGCCAAACGCTTTGCTTGCTCTCTGTTGTCATTTTAGAGAATATTGCCCTTAATACTGCTACGGCGTTACACTCTTTTTTATCCAGTTTGCAAATCTCTTGAATGATTTTTTCTAGTTTAAAATAGTCATATTCATTCAAGCCACCTTCTTTGGGCTCCATAAGAATTCCGATCACGGCACCCATCCATTCTTCAAAGGCTTTAGCAGGCTTCAATAGTTTTACGTACCCGGTTTCCTCAATAAACTGCAGTCGCATACTCTCCGCTTTAACAATTTCCCCGAGGCTATCACAACCTGTTAGTTTAAGATCCTTCATGTACTCCAATAGTGAAGTACTCCGCTTAGCTTCATTATGGTTAAACTCCACCGGCATAATAGCAAATCGGATGCACTTTTTCGGATCGATTGCTTTAATTTCTCTAACAAATTTACGGGCTAACCCTTTCCAAAAATCTCCAAACACACCTTGATCAATCGCCTTCTGTACAACGCTTTTGCCCTCTCCCTTTATTGGCATGGCGAGAAAATCCATCACCCACTCCAAGTCAAGGCAATGCTTGCTCACTGCTAAGGAAACATTTTCAAACAGATGAGAAAAATTTTTATGCTCGAGCGCATACATAAGAGCACTTTTTCCATCTTCATCTTCTTTAACAAGCTGTGGCATCAATTTTTTCTGACAATACCCTTCAGTCAAAACAGCTTCATACTCTAACCTCCCCAGAACCTCCAGCCAATACCCCAAATTACCAGCTTTCGCGATTTCCTGCAGAAAGTCAGTTTTATTTTCCTCATTTACCTCTGCAATATAATTTTCAATTCGCTCTTCGTAGAATCCCCTATCTTCTTCGTCTAAGTCGGCTACACAATGCTCGTCTAATTCATCCAAGTCTTGGTCAATTTCGTCCTTTTCATTCGCAAATTCACCCTCCAGAAGGAAATCTACAGATCGCTTGATAATAGCAACCACTAGCTCGGTCAGTTCAAGATCTAATCCTTTCTTATCACAGAGCTCATTTAATCCCATATCGTCAGAGATGCCAGATTTTTCTTCACTTACCTCAACAGATTTACTCTCACGATTAAAAATGTTTTTCTCCTCGAAGGTACTATCGAACTTCTTCTTCTTACCGTTATCTTTGTCGACAATTGTTAAACCAAGAACGCCCAATTCAAATACTTTTCTCTTCTTCGCCGTTGTATTAGATTTCTCCTTAAATCCTTCACTACTTACAACGTTATCGCGAACAAACCCACCCCTATTACTAGAGTTATGTTCTATTTTTTTATCCATTTAGAAATGGTAATAAACATCAATTAATAGTCAATAAAAAATCACCCACCTTCTCAAAGCATGTCGCCGCTACCTCAATCGCTAGCCTGAATCTCCACTTAACAAACGTCGTAACATATTAACTTCACGAAACTTGAGACACATCCAAAGAATCGACTTGCATTACGGATTATTTTCACCAATAAATACATTCTTAACCCCAACCAACAACCCAAATTCAGTGTAATGAAAAAACTACTCATCTTATTATCGTTAGTATTATCGTTAACAGTTGTATCCTTAAACGCGGAAAAACCTTCTCTTGAAAGTGTCTATGGAAAAGATTTTGATACGGATATTCGTAATTTTGCAGCTCAACTCGGCATGGCTATTCAATATTTCGAAACAGTAAAGAAGCAATATCCTGGCTCCGAAGATCAACTCCATGCATTCAAAGCGTTTATAGATTATACAAAATCTGAGATCCAAAAATCTTGCTATTACTATAACTGCTTTCCTAATCATTACCCTGATGAAATCATCTACCAGTTTAGCGCAGGCAAAGCAGCAGTCACACGTGTCGTGATTCCGCTTTACTCAGACGAACATCGTGAGATATTTATGAAAGAAAGAATTGAAGGCATAAAGAGCTTTCTCGTTAAATATAAGTCGTTCTTTGAAGCCCCTTCATCGCATAATTCAAGCGTAAAAGAACTCCTGACGCTCATCGACCCACAGTCCAGATCACACCCCTTTTCTAAGCTATTAACGGAGCTGGGTATATAACTAAGCTTCACCCACCACTAAACACAATTTTAAAACCCATTTTCTCCAAAATGGGTTTTATTCTTTCCCGCTGATCCCCTTGCATCTCCACACAATCTTCTTTAACCGTCCCCCCAACACCGCAATGTCCTTGCAGTTGTTTCAAAATCTCTTTCCTATCATCTTCCCCAAGCACTTGCATCCCTCGAATAACGGTCACGGTCTTCCCTCCACGGCCAGACTTCTCTCGTTTAACGTCCAATCGGCCGGAATATCGCTTCACATCGTTATTCTTCATTTCCTTGCCGGGAGTTACGTCAGGTAGTTCTGTCTTCTCTTTGCTAACGTTTTCAGGGAAAGCTACACCTAGCTGATCAAAGGGATTGTTCTGAAAGAGCGAATTATTTTTAGCCGTTTGAATTTTTTCTCTTTTCTTTCCCATTTTAATTCCCTATTTTTTTAGTTTCCTCAATCCAGGTCAGCGCTTTTTCATAACTCCTTCTTTCCAGAAAATGAACCAACCGCTTCGGCAAACAATCCCGCTTCTTCTGCACTATTTTATCCAAAGTCACAATCGCTCCCAACATCTCATCGGCATCTATTGTATTAGATTTTTTAATAATCTTCCCCAATTCGTATTCAATTTCCTTAATTTCCATAATTCCTCTATTAGATCAGGGGAGTTAATCTTGTGTAAACTAAAATTTCTTGCAATCCTTAACCTACTATCACCATCGAAGTTATAAAAACAATGAAAGCCCTCTCTTTTGCCAATCGTTGGAATGCTGATTTAATTGATGAAAATTACGCCACCTGGCTCAATCACCCCGAGGCGCTCTCCCTGGAGTGGCAGGCTTTCTTTGAGGGGTTTGAACTGGCTAAAACTCCCGTAAAGACGCGCGGAGTCGAGGTACTTACCTCAGAGGCCGCCGCCAAGGAAGCAAACATTATTGGCGCTATCTTCTCTTTCCGCTCTATGGGCCACACCCAGGCAAAAATCAACCCCCTAAACCCTACCCCCGAAAAAAATCCTCGGCTCTCACTCGAGCGTCTCGGCCTGGAAAGCGCCGATCTTGATAAAGAATTTCATACGGGTAACTACTTGGGCGGTGTCGTCATGTCTGCTCGGCAGATTCTCAAACAGCTCGAAGAAACGTACTGTGGCACCGTTGGTTGCGAATATCTCCACATCCAGGAAACCGCTAAACGTCGCTTCCTCCAGTCTGCCATGGAGCCTACGTTTAATAAGCCTAATTTCTCCCATGATAAAAAGGTCCAGATTTTGCGCATGATCAATAAGGCCGAAATCTTCGAGTCTTTCCTTCACACACGCTATGTCGGCCAAAAGCGTTTCTCATTAGAGGGGGGCGAAACATTAATCGCTTGTCTCGATAGCATCATCCAGGAATGTCCTAATCGGGGCGTTGAGGAAATTGTCATGGGCATGGCACACAGGGGTCGTCTTAATGTCTTGGCTAATATCATGGGCAAGTCTTATGACTTCATTTTTAAAGAGTTTACGGAAAATTATATCCCCGAAACCATCCATGGCGATGGCGATGTCAAATACCACTTGGGTTATGAAAACACCTACACCACCCATTCAGGGAAGGGTATCGATATCAAACTGGCTCCAAATCCTAGCCACTTAGAAGCGGTTAACCCGATTGTTGAGGGTATGACGCGCGCGCGTCAACGTATCCGCGGAGTAGAAGACAGGGGCAAGGTTCTTCCTATTTTAATCCATGGTGATGCCGCTCTCGCCGGTCAGGGAATCGTTGCGGAGGTCTTTAACATGGCTCGCTTAAAGGGTTATTCCACAGGGGGCACTATCCATATTGTTGTTAATAACCAGATTGGCTTCACCACAAGCCCAACGGAAAGCCGCTCCAGTCGCTATTGTACCGATGTCGCTAAAATGATTGAGGCTCCGGTCTTCCACGTGAATGGTGATGACCCGCTTTCCGTAGCAATGGTCGCTGAGCTGGCCTTAAAATACCGGCAAGAATTTAAGGACGATGTCGTCATCGATATCTACTGTTATCGTAAACATGGTCACAATGAGGCAGATGAGCCGTTCTTCACTCAGCCGCTCCTCTATAAACAAATTTCTCAACATAAGCCCATCAGCGAGGTGCTCACAAATGCTCTCGTGCAAGGGGGGTCCATCACCGAAGCCGAAGCTCAAGCGATCAAAAAGGAATTTGAGGATTCTCTAGATGACGCTTTCCATCGGGTCAAAAAGGGTGAGTCCCCTAAAGCCGCTCCCAAAACACAACGGCCGCCTCAACCTCCTTATTCTTTTGAGCCGACAAAAACGGGTGTCCCTAAAAACAAGCTGGAAAAGGTGGCGAAAGCACTCTCTTCCTTCCCGGACAATTTTCAACTTAATCCAAAAATCAAACGTCAGCTAGATAATAAATGGAAGGCTTTTGAATCAGGAGAGGGTGTCGATTGGGCGTTTGCGGAATCCCTCGCGTTTGGTTCGCTCATGCAGGAAAATATTCCCGTTCGTCTCTCTGGTCAGGATAGCGAGCGCGGCACGTTCAGCCAACGGCACGCTTGTTTTTATGATGTAGAAACGCACGAGCGCTATGTCCCGCTTATGCATATCGAAGCGGATCAAGCCATGTTCTGTGTCCATAACTCAAGTCTCTCAGAGGCTTCAATTCTTGGTTTCGATTATGGTTATTCGATAGACTACCCTCAAATGCTTTGCCTCTGGGAAGCCCAATTCGGCGACTTCGCCAACGGTGCTCAGGTGATTACAGATCAATTTATCGTCTGCGCGGAATCCAAATGGGGTGTCTTTAGTGGCATCACAATGCTGCTTCCTCATGGCTATGAGGGGCAAGGCCCAGAGCACTCTTCTGGCAGAATGGAGCGTTTCCTCCAACTGAGCGCGGAAAACAATATACAGGTCTGCAATGTCACCACACCGGCTCAATACTTCCATCTCTTGCGTCGCCAAATGCATCGTAAGTTTATCAAGCCGCTTGTGATAATGTCTCCCAAAAGCCTCCTCAGGCATAAGGAGTGCGTATCCACGATAGATGATTTATCTGGTAACACACATTTCCACACCGTGCTAGATGATCATTCCAGTAACACTAAGGCTGAACGTGTCATCTTCTGCTCCGGCAAAGTCTACTATGATCTCATGCACTTTAGAAATGAGCACGATGTCGATAACACCGCAATTGTCCGTATCGAGCAACTCTACCCGTTCGACCAGGAGCATTTCAACCAAATCGCCGGCAAATACAAAAAGGCAAAGGAATTCATCTGGTGCCAGGAAGAGCCTAAAAATATGGGCGCTTGGACTTACATTTCTCCTATATTGGAAGACAATTTAAAAAAGAAACCGCTCTTTGTAGGTAGAAAGGCTTCAGCAAGCCCAGCAACCGGTTCTTTAACTGTCCATAAAATGGAGCAGGAAATTATCCTGAAAGCCGCCTTTGGCCTATAACAATTAAACAAACAAAAGTAAAAGATCCTGAATTATTAATCATGGCAACAGAAGTCAAAATTCCAGCCCTTGGTGAATCTATCACCACTGGCATAATCGCAGCGTGGCACGTCAAAAATGGCGATGTCGTTAAAGCAGGTCAGCTCCTCTATGATCTGGAGACGGATAAAATCACATCCGAGGGCCATGCAGAGGTCTCTGGTAAAATCAAGCTCCTGGCCAATGAGGGTGATGAGGTCAATATCGGCCAAGCCGTTGCTTCGATTGATGAATCTGTTCAATCCCCTCGAGTAGATACCCAAAGCGGTCTTCCTAGCGCAGCGGATAAAAAGCCATCGGCAGAAGAAGAAAAACCGCTCTCCCCAGCTGTCCGCCGTCTTTCCGAAGAAACACATATCGATCCCGCAATGCTAATGGGCTCGGGTAAAGGTGGTCGTGTCACTAAGGGCGATATGCTTGCGGCCACACATCCTACTAATCACGAAATTCCTCGCAGACCTGAAGGCGCCACGTCAGCACCAATCGCCGCAGCCGCTCCTAAAAGAGAAGCGGGAGAGCGGACAAGTCGTAAAAAAATGTCTCCCATGCGCGCTCGCATCGCCCAACGGCTTGTTCAGGCCAAGGAGGAAGCAGCCATGCTCACCACTTTCAATGAGGTGGATATGAGCCATGTCATGGAAACGCGTAAAAAATATCAGGACGAGTTTACTAAAAAGCATAACACCAAGCTCGGTTTCATGTCTTTCTTCATCAAGGCTACGGTTAAAGCATTACAGGATGTACCTGAAATTAATGCCCAGCTTGACGGCGATTATATCGTCCAAAACCATTTCTATGACATTGGC
This sequence comes from Verrucomicrobia bacterium CG1_02_43_26, assembly GCA_001872735.1. Lineage (NCBI taxonomy): Bacteria > Pseudomonadati > Verrucomicrobiota > Verrucomicrobia bacterium CG1_02_43_26. The sequence continues at coordinate 74,257 of MNWT01000022.1, forward strand.
GTAGCAGTCGGTGGCGCTAAGGGTCTTGTCGTACCTGTCATCCGCGATTGTGATCATCTCGCATTCCACGAGGTGGAGCAATCTCTTGTGAATTACGCTAAAAAGGCTCGTGAGGGTAAAATCACAATTGATGATATGCAGGGTGGCGTATTCACTATTTCCAATGGTGGCATCTACGGCTCCATGCTCTCTACGCCTATTATCAACCCACCTCAAAGCGCTATCCTTGGCATGCACGCCATCAAGGAAAGAGCTGTCGTGGTAAATGGTAACATCGTCATCCGGCCTATGATGTACCTGGCTCTGTCTTACGACCACCGTATCGTAGACGGCAAGGAGGCAGTCACGTTCCTAAATAAGATCAAGGAAAGCATTGAAGACCCTGCTCGCATCCTCTACCAAATCTAATCACAACCGTTAAATCCATTAAAACAAGAGTAATAAATGTCTGATAAAAATCATTCTTACGATGTCGTTGTCATTGGCGCAGGCCCAGGAGGCTATGTTGCCGCCATTCGCGCAGCCCAGCTCGGCCTCAAAACCGCTTTAGTAGATAAATCCAGCCATCTTGGCGGCACCTGTCTCAACGTAGGCTGCATTCCTAGCAAGGCGCTCTTGCACTCCACCGAAGTCTATCATGACCTTCTTCATAAAAAGGAACAATACGGCATCAAGGCAGACAATATCTCCGCGGACGTTTCCGCTTTAATGAAAAATAAGGATTCGGTGGTTACTAAGCTCACCGGCGGTATCAACCAGCTCATCAAGGCTAATAAAGTCGCTCTCTTCGTCGGCGAGGCAAAATTCCTCAACGTCCAGGAAATCGAGGTCAAGGGCAAGGATAACGTAAAGCTTACCGCCCAAAACATTATCATCGCGACAGGTTCTACGTCTATCGAACTTCCTTTCATGAAGTTTGATGGCAAAAAAATCGTCTCTAGTGACGATGCAATCGCTTTCACAGAGGTTCCTAAAAAACTCGTTGTCGTAGGCGCAGGGGCAATCGGCCTCGAGCTGGGTTCCGTCTGGCAACGTCTGGGCTCAGATGTTACTGTAGTAGAGCTCTTAACTAAAGTGGCTCCTACCTTTGATGATGATATTTCTAAACACGCAGAACGTTTCTTTAAACGCCAGGGCATGAAATTTGAACTCGGCGCTAAAGTCACCGGCTACAAGGAAAAGGGCTCCGAGGTCGTTCTCACCGCAGAAAAAGACGGCAAAACTCTCGAATTTCCGGCAGACAAAATTCTCGTGGCTGTTGGCAGAAAGCCTTTCACCGAGGGGCTCGGCCTCGATAACGTTGGCGTTAAGCTCGATGAGCGTAAGCGTGTTATCGTAAATAAAAAATACCAAACTTCTATTCCCATGATCTATGCGATCGGAGATGTCACCCCGGGCCCTATGCTGGCTCATAAAGCTGAGGACGAAGGGGTAGCCGTTGCTGAAATTATCGCCGGCAAAGCAGGGCACGTTAACTACACCGCCATTCCCAACGTCATTTACACGGACCCTGAAATCGCCAGCGTTGGTATTTCAGAACAAGAAGCCAAAGCGGAAGGCATTCCTGTCAGTATCGGCAAGTTTCCTTTCTCTGCAAATGGTCGCGCCCTAGCCTCTGGTTACCCGGATGGCATGGTAAAAGTCATCGCCTGTGCAAAAAATGATACCCTTTTAGGCGTTCAAATCATTGGCCACAATGCTTCAGAGCTCATCGCCGCTGCCGTCACTCACATGGAGTACCGTGGCAGCGCAGAGGATATGGCAAGAACAGCCACGGCCCATCCAACACTTGGTGAAGCCCTCAAAGAAGCCGCTATGGCAGTAGAAAAGCGCTCCATCCATTCGATGTAGTCCATCCCTTTTCCAATTTACTTGTTCCCCAAACTTAGCCAACTCCTGACATTTCAGGAGTTGGCTTTTTTATAACAAGCTTTTGCCTCCCCCAAAACCCCCAACTCACTACCTACTTCTTCTTACACTCGCCCTACTCTTGTCTGCCATACGCTCTCTGCAGACGGCCACCATCCCTGGCCCATTTTTAGTCTTATATCACCTTATATGCCTTTTCTTCTTTCCCTCAATTATACCAAAATATAATTCCAGATCGCCAACTTATTTACACCATAAAAACATGTATAAAAAATACTTATAACAGAAAATATATACTAATAAAATCCTCTAATAACACAAAAAGAGCCGATTTTCGCAAACCGGCTCTTTTCCTAAATCATTTATGATCAGTAGTTAACCTTTAAAGTCAATCATGTCGACATCAAAGATCAACGTAGATCCCGCAGGAATTCCTGGCAATGCCTGGTTACCATAACCAAGTTCTGGTGGTACATATAGTTTAATCTTACCGCCCTTGCCTACAAGCTGTAGTCCGTCACGGAATCCAGGGATCACGTGCTGCAAATTAAAGGTTGCAGGGTGGCCTCTAGACTTAGAGCTATCGAATACCTCACCATCAATCAAAGTTCCTTCATAGTGAACGGTCACATCACTGTTAGCAGTCGGCATTGGGCCTTCTCCAACTTCGATAATTTCGTAGTAAAGGCCGGTATCGGTCTTCTTCACTTTAGGGTTCTTTTCCAATTCTTTATAAAAACTCATTGCGTCTGCTTTATTCTTTTTTGCTATTGATTCATTCTTTTTGTCTTCAATCTTGGCATAAGCCTCTGCTTTAACCATCAAAAAGTCGTTCATCTGATTGTAGATCTCGTAATCTTTTGTGGGAGGAGATTCACCCTGGGCAGAGCTCTTCAGGCCTTTAATAAAGTAGACCATCTCGTCATCACTTAAACCTAAACGAGACAAACTCGCTTGCGAACCTGTCGCCCAACCGAACATTTCCAAATATTCAGCATCTTTCTTACTCACTTCAGCCGTTAACCCTACAGGAAACAGCGAAGCCACCATTGCTAACGATAAAAATAGAGGTACCTTCTTAGTCATAAAGAGAATCATGCCCGTTTAGACCCTATGCTGTCAACCGTTATTAGGAAATTTTATCGGTAGGAGCATTCTCTTTAGTAGCAGCGGCAACTTCGTTTTGGGGCGCTTGAGAAGCATGATTAGCCACTTCTGTCTTATTGATAGATGTCTTAATTTCCTTTTCCAGATCAGACGCGGAACTCCTAAATTCACGGATCGCTTTTCCAATCCCTCTGGCAATATCCGGTAATCGCTTTGTCCCAAACAAAATCAACACAACCAAAATAATGATAAATAGCTGTGATCCTCTAAGATTGGTAATAAACGCTAAAAAATTATAATCCATATCTGTAAAAATAATGTAATCGTGCCCCAACGCAAGCAATAAAGATTTCGGTTCCTCCTGCTAACTTAAATCAATCGGATCGGTGTCAAAAACATCCATAATGTCATTATCTGTCGCAAACTTACTTCTTAATTCCAACAACTTGGGCATCGAACGGGATACATTTCCGGTGAAAAACCACAGGTGATATCGATAATAATTCTTTAGCTTTTCAAGCGGAGCGGGCGCAGGACCTCGCAGTTCTACTTCATTCCCTAGGTGTTTTTCTACTAACTTAGCCCACTGGTCTATATAATAAATTAATTTCTCTTTGTTTTTGCTCCTAAAAACATGCCTTATAATATTCCTAAAGGGGGGGTAATGGTACTCGCGGCGCATTTCCATTTCCTCTGCTAAAAATCCCTCAAAATCGCCTCGGCGAGCATACTGTATCGGTGCACTCGCGGGTGCGTAGCTCTGTATAACGACTTCTCCTGCCAGATCCCCGCGGCCAGCCCGTCCGGATACTTGCACCACTAATTGAAATGTGCGCTCCCCTGCCCTAAAATCCTGCATATGGAGTGATATATCCGCGTCTATCAATCCCACCAATGTCACATTAGGGAAATCTAACCCTTTTGCAATCATCTGCGTGCCCACCAAAATATCGATCTTACCTTTTCTGAAATCGGCTAATATCTCCCGAAACAGGTTCTTTTTAGACATCGTATCCGCGTCCATGCGTATGATCCGTGCCTTCGGCATCGCTTTTTGAACAATCTCTTCCACACGCTGCGTTCCGGAGCCTCGCCAACGCACTTTGTCCGATCTACATGAGGGGCAATTAGAAACCGTCTTCTGGTCATGCCCGCACATATGGCAGCGCAATCGCTCATCTGTTCTATGGTAGGTTAATGTCACACTGCATTGCGGGCACTGCATCACAAACCCGCAATCCGGGCACAGCATACTATTTAAATACCCTCTTCTATTAAGGAACAGGATAGATTGCTCCCCGCGTTCCAATCGATCCCGCATCTTTTCCATCAACATCCGTGAGATCAATACTTGCCCTTTCGCATGTAAAAGTTCCCGTTTCATGTCCACTATATGGACAAGGGGCAACTTCCGATCGTCTACCCGCTCTTTTAACACATTTAGCTTGTATCCTCTTTTGGCAACGTTGTTTAAGGATTCTAATGATGGGGTCGCTGAACCCAGCACACACACAGCCTCACATAGCTTGGCTCGATAGACAGCTACGTCCCTACCATGGTACCTCGGCATCTCGGTCTGTTTATAAGCTGGCTCGTGTTCTTCATCGACAATAATAAGTCTCAAATCCTTCATGGGGGCAAATATCGCGGATCGCGCTCCTACGACAACACGCGCTTCTCCTCTCAACATCGCCATCCAGGCATCATACCGCTCCCCTTCTGATAAATGACTATGCCAGACCACCACATCTATTCCTTTCGCCTGCAAACGCGCCCGCAACCGTCCGACCGTCTGGGGGGTCAGCGCTACTTCACTCACGAGGAAAATCACACTTCCCCCTTCTTCAACTGCCTTTAAAATCGCCTGTAAATAGACTTCCGTCTTCCCGGATCCTGTTACCCCGTGGAGCAAATGAGGCTGAAACTTCTTGTCATCCAAACTAGCGCAAATATCTTTCACCGCATCGGTTTGCCCTTCTGTCAATTGCGGGTTAACCAGCTCCACTTGCTCAGCCTGCGCTAATAAATCATCATACGCTACCCGTGCCACTTCGTTCTTGCTTTCATCAATAATGCCGCGTTTCACCAACGAATCACAGCTCGAAGGCCCTATCCCTAAGCGTTTCAGTGCTTTACCTTTTTCTACAGGGGCTTTCTGGTAACGCAAAAAATCATATAGTTCAGCCTGCTTGGGCGCTTTTTTCCTCAAGGCTAGATACGCTTCTTCAGACAGGGTCTCTTTTATAATAACATAGGTAAGTTCTTTAGCGGACATCCCATTACGAAGCGCAGCAGGTATCATCGCCTCAAACACAGATTCCATGGAAGCCCCGTAATAGCTCCTCAACCATTCCGCTAAAATAATCAGCTCATCCGTCAATACCGGCAAATCATACAAAGCCTCCTGTATTGGCCTTATTTTAGCTACTGGCACATCCGTATCCACGTCTACCTTTAAAACAAGTCCCAATGCCGTGCGTCTTACTAAAGGAATTTTCACCAAAGAACCTCGATCAACCCTTTTAACAGATTCCCTTTCAGGAATTTTATACACTAAAACACGATTAATCCCAGAAAAGGGAAATACCTCTACATATCTAAAATGGTCTTTTTGGCACCCCACACAGGGAATCATGCAAAAAAATCTCCCTTTTGCAACTTCTTTACTAATTTACAGATTAATTAT
>MNWT01000023.1 GCA_001872735.1 Verrucomicrobia bacterium CG1_02_43_26
TTTCGCAGGAAAACGCTCTGCTACTCTAAGTCATGGGCCATGCTAAATGCCTCCCTGACTCTCTTGTTTAATAAACGTGCGGCTATGTCTATCCTAAAGTAGCAACCCCCAATTTTACAACTATTCATCTCTTTATTCAAGACCTTCTAGACATCCTCTTTGCTTCTTCAAGAATTACATTCCTTCCGCTTTCCCTGTATTGAACGATTTTTTCCAACTGTCTATTATTTCAGGGCTATTTCTGGCACAAAACCAATCCAAGCATGCCTTTTAATATATAAGGCATGCTAAAGAAGCGTAAGCAAAAATGCTACACCTCTTCAATGGCGGCGGTGAGCTTTTCCCAGTCTTTAATGAGTTTTTCCAGCTTTTCTTGGAGGACAGAGTGCTCCTTCATGAGAGAAGGCGCTTCGGTATTGTCCTTGAAGAAATTGGGATCTGCGAGTTTTAGCTCGAGGTCATTTTTTTGTGCTTCGAGGGAATTGATTTCCTTTTCAGTGGCTTCCAGTTTATCGCGCAAAGGCTTTTGTTCTTCGCGTTTTTGAACCTCCAGGCGACGTTTTTCTTTTTGAGAAACACTGTCGTCATCTTCAACGGAGCTGCGGTTGCCGGCCTTGCGTTGTTCTTTCAGTATTTGCAGGTCTTTGTCTTCGAGAGCTTGGATGTAGTCTGATATGGTGCCGAGGTGGACGTTTATGCCGTTTTCGGTAATATCCCATACTTTGTCTACAATAGGGGTGAGGAATTCTCTATCGTGAGAGACAATGATGAGGGTGCCATCGTATTCACAGAGCGCTTCTTGGAGCATCTTCTTTGAGTACATGTCTAAGTGGTTAGTCGGCTCGTCCAGGATCATGCAATTGGATTTTTGCAAGAGGATACAAGCGAGGGCTAGGCGACATTTCTCACCTCCGGAGAGTACTTTGACCTTTTTAAAGACATCGTCTCCGCGGAACAGGAATGCGCCCAAGACGGTGCGGGCACGTACTCGGAGTTCATAATCGGCGGCTTCTTCGGCGATTTCGAGAACTGACTTTGCGGGATCGAGGGCTTCTGCTTGTTGTTGAGCAAAGTAGGAAATGAGGACCTTGTGACCCTGCTCGCGTTTGCCAGCCTGATATTCTTCGATGCCTGCGATGACTCTCGCCAAGGTAGATTTACCGGCTCCGTTAACACCGACGACCGCGATGCGGTCTTTGTTTTCGAGCTTGATGTTTATGTTTTTAAAAACAGTTAAATCACCATAGGCTTTTGTAATGCCTTCAAGGGTGACAATATTGTGACCGCAGACGGGAGGTTTTGGAAAACGAAAATGGATACGCGTTTCTTCTTTTTCGACGGTGACGCGATCTACTTTATCCAATGCCTTAATACGACTTTGAACCTGGCGGGCTTTTGAAGCCTTTGAACGAAAACGGTTGATAAAGTCCTCCGTTTGCTGAATTTTCTTTTGCTGATTTTTGAAAGCCAGGAGATTGAGTTCTCGTCTACGAACCTTTTCCTCTTCATAGAAAGAGTAGTTACCGGCGTAGACTTCGAGCCTGCCCATGGTCAATTCAAACGTGCGATTGCAGAGGTTGTCCAGGAAAGCACGGTCGTGAGAAATGATCATGAGGGCACCTTCGTAGCGTTTGAGGAATTGCTCAAGCCAGCGGAGAGACGGGAGGTCCAGGTGGTTAGTGGGTTCGTCTAACAGTAATAGAGAAGGCTCTCTGAGGAGAAGTTTTGCCAACGCGATACGCATCTGCCAGCCACCACTGAATTCGCCGCAATCGCGAGTGAGGTCTGCTAGCGTAAAGCCGAGACCGAGAAGAACGGTCTCGATGCGAGACTTCATGCGATGGGCCTCCATGTCTTCGAGCTTGTGCTCCCAGGCGCCAATCATGTCGATGGCTTCGTAGTACTCATCTGAAGAAGGATCCATTTCGTAGAGCTCTTCGGAAAGCTTGTCTACATTTTCACGCAGGTTCAGGATATCCGAAAAGGCTAGTTCTGCTTCCTCATAAACAGTACGACCACGGGTAGTAATCCCCTCTTGCGGCAAGTAACCGAGTGTGACGTAATTAGAGCATACAATGTTACCGTAATCCGCTTCTGCTTCGCCAAGAATAATCTTGAGCAAAGTGGATTTGCCGGCTCCATTAGAGCCCACTAAAGCGATACGATCGCGGGTTCCGATGAACCCGGATATCTCGTCATAAAGTATCTTTCCAGAATACTGGAGAGTAATTTCTTCCAATGCTAACATATAATCCCCTTATCTCCCCCTTGAGAAACCGATTAAGCGAGTGCGTTTGCAGTTGAATCTGGACCCAACTCTTCGCCCTGTTTGTGCTCTTCGGTTTTTGTCTCTTCTTTTTTAGTTGTTGGCTTAGGTTTGCCGAATGGAGTCTTTGTTACATCAGATTGAATTTCTCCGTGTTTCAAGATTTCATAAACGTGCTTACCCTCCAACGTTTCGTATTTCAATAATGCTTCTGCAATTTTCTCGAGCTCAGTTCTGTGATCACGAATAATGGTTTCCGCACGTTGGTATTCTGTATCGATAATACCATGGATAGCAGAATCGATGTGTTGGGCGGTGCTTTCGCTGTAATTTTGGTTACGTGAAATTTCCTTACCCAAGAAAATGTGATCCTGATTTTCCCCAAAAGATACCGGGCCGAGCGTACTCATGCCCCAATCGCAGACCATATGGCGAGCTAATTTAGTTGCCATACGGATGTCTCCTGAAGCGCCGCTTGTGATTTCACTAAATGTGAGTTCTTCGGCGATACGACCACCCATAGCGCAGCAAATCTGGTTGAGTAAATGTTTGCGGGAGTGGTTTAAAATATCCTTTGATGGAGAGAACATTGTGCTACCGAGGCTTTGTCCACGAGGAATGATGGTGACCTTGTGTATCGGTAAGTAACCATCATCGATAACGGCTTGGATAAGCGCGTGACCGGCTTCGTGATAAGCGGTGATTTTACGGTCCTCTTCGTCCATGAGCTTACGACGTTCGCGACCGTAGGCAATTTTATCTCTTGCCTCATCTACGTCACCCGGCTCTACCCATTCTTTGTTATAACGAGCGGCGACCAAAGCGGCCTCGTTAAGAAGGTTTTCGAGGTCTGCTCCTGAAAAGCCAGGTGTGTTGCGCGCAACGACGGACAAATCTAGCTGTGGCGATACTTTGATTTTCTTAGCATGGACGGCAAGAATTTCCTCACGCCCCTGGACATCCGGCAAATCGATTACTACCTGACGGTCAAAACGGCCAGGACGCAGCAAAGCGCTATCGAGAACATCCGGACGATTTGTGGCTGCTATGATAATGACGCCATCGTGGGCATCAAAGCCATCCATTTCAACGAGTAGCGAGTTTAATGTTTGCTCACGCTCATCATTGCCACCACCGAGACCGGCGCCTCTTTGGCGACCCACGGCATCAATTTCGTCAATAAACAAAATACAAGGAGCATTCTTTTTACCCTGCTCAAACATATCACGCACACGAGCGGCACCCACGCCGACAAACATTTCGACGAAATCGGAACCACTGATGCTAAAGAAAGGCACATCTGCCTCCCCTGCTACTGCTCGAGCGAGAAGCGTTTTACCAGTTCCCGGAGGGCCCACCATGAGGACACCCTTGGGGATACGACCGCCGATACGTTGGAACTTTTTAGGATCCTTTAAAAATTCTACAATTTCGCTGACCTCCTCCTTTGCTTCATCGCAACCAGCGACATTAGCAAATGTAGGGAGCTCTTTGTCACGCGTGAGCATTTTAGCGCGACTTTTACCAAAGCTCATAGCGCCCTTGCCGGCCATTTTTATTTGACGAACAAAGAAGAAATACAAGAGAGCAATGATAAGCACGAACGGCAGAAGACTCATGAGGATGTCTGTCATCAAGGTGCTAGCCGGCTTTTCGGAAATATTTTTACCACCCTTTGAGTCTAACAATTTATTAAACTTCTGCTCTGTCAAACGACCCTGGGCTTGGAATATGATAGGCTCTTTGGCCTCTTCGGTGAGCTCCGCGCCAGCGAGCGCGGGGTTAGCCTCCCCGTTAATGACGTACCATTCAGGACCACGATTGGGGTCTGCTTTGATGGTAGCTTTTTCGATACGACCCGATTCGGCAGCGGTGATTACCTGTTGAAGCGTCCATGTTTCATGACGACCGCCTTGCTGCCCTGGGTACATAGACCACAGACCAACGATAGCAGCAAATATAATCATCCATATCAATAAAACCTTAGGCTGAAATCTTTCCGGCTGCTTATTGTTTTTAGGGCGTCTTGTATTATTACCTTCGTCTTCCATAATTTATCTCTAAGCGCATTATCCCCTAGAACGTTTGATAAGTCAATCTTAGAGCCGTTCCAGAATCGCGAAATAACTTCTTTTCTTCCACGGGCGGAAACCCTGGTACCCAAAGTATTTGGCCAGACGAGCTCACAAAAACAGGCAACAAGGCACGGTGAGCAGGCGGGATTTTTTTATCCGTAAACAAGTCCTGCAATTTCCTCTTCCCCGGGGCACCTAAAGGTTGGTATTTATCCCCAGGAGACCAAGGACGCAGCAGTAACGGAAAATCCGCTTCATTGACGATAATAAAAGCCTCCTCACGCGGATCCACCAATCCCGCTTTAATGTTACTCCAGAGCACCTCGGTAACCTCAACGGTTTCTATCCTCACTCGGCCAGAGCCCGGCAAGTCAACCTCAGTTAAGCCTGGGTGTAACGTAACTTCTTTCCAGGCGGGAGTCGTCTTGCCTTCCTTAGCACGAGCGGATAAGTATTGGCCATCGAAGCATACAAACCTATTAGAGCCAGCACTGATTTGGGCACTGTCCCCAGCAATTATTTTTGCCAACACATCATCACAGCAACGAGCGCTTAGGTATTTATCCAGATCATTCACATGCAACCACTCGTAGAGCGCTCTTCGGTAAAGCGCTATAGGCTTCCCCTGAAGAGGAGCTAGATTTAAAGGCTCGGCAGGTTTTGTGGGCCATGCAATTAATTCATGCAACCATGATTGCAAGGCGGAATCATCCTCCTCAAGCAGCTGGCGAGAACGACCTATATTTTTTAACGCATCCCCCGGCGGCAGTTTATTAAACTGAGGTAAGATACGATGGCGAACAATGTTTCTAGTATAAGCGAGCCCTTGATTGGAAGAATCCTCCCGCCAAGGAATATTATATTCGAGACAAGCGCTTTTAATATCCTCTTTGCTGAGATTGAGCAAAGGACGCAAATGAACATAACCATCATTAAAGCAATGTACCGGACGAGGAGCCGCGAGGCCGGCTGTACCACTACCGCGCGCCAAACGCATGAGCATCGTTTCAGCAACATCCTCCCGGTGGTGCCCAAAAAGCAAAACATGCCCGCCAAAACGCTTAATTTTCTCATGAAAGAAAGTATGCCGAAGCGCTCTCAAATCCGCTTCACTAGGATCCTGCAGCTGTTTGTTATTCCTTTCTGAATGAAATTGAAGCCCAAGACGAGCTGCCCAATCCCGCACAAACGCTTCATCCTCATCTGATTCCTTGCCCCTAAGCCCATGGTTATAGTGAAGGACGATGAACTGAGCGCGATGATTTCTAAAATGCCCGTACAACAAAAAAAGGAGCGCCATGGAATCTACCCCGCCCGAACAGGCGATCCCTAGCGGGATGCCTGCCCCTTCCCTATCAAACCAATCGAGCACATCGCTGTGCAAAGCCCCTTGCGGGAATCTGCGAACGAGGTTGAGTACAATATCATTTACATCACTTTTGTTAGCAAGACTCACACACTTTTGATTCGCCAATATAATCCTTACCCAACCAAGGCTTCAGTACCTCAGGTACCTTTACTCGGCCATCTTCCTGGATATTATTTTCTAAAATGGCGGCTAATACACGAGGCACAGCTAAGCCAGAAGCATTTAACGTGTGCACGACCTGTGCCTTACCACCCCCTTGAGGACGGAAACGGATACCCGCGCGCCGAGCCTGGAAGTCCGTAAAATTACTGCAACTAGAAACCTCTAACCAACGCTTTTGCCCGCCAGCCCATACCTCCAGATCATATTGTTTGGAATGAGGGAAACCGATATCACCCGTGCAAATAGCTAAGACACGATAAGGGATTTCTAACAGCTGCAAAAGCCGCTCGGCATCTGCGCGGAGAGATTCCAATTCTTCGAAACTTTTTTCCGGATGAACCCATTTAACTAACTCTACTTTATCAAATTGGTGTAAGCGGTTAAGCCCACGAACGTCTTTACCCCAGCTGCCAGCCTCTCTGCGAAAGCAAGGCGTGTAAGCACAACGCTTTAAAGGCAATTCACCCTCCTCGACAATTTCATCGCGAAAAAAGTTTGTGACGGGAACCTCTGCGGTTGGGACGAGGTATAGATCATCCCCCTGGGCGTGGTACATCTGGCCCTCTTTATCCGGCAACTGGCCTGTTGCGGTCGCGCTTGCGGCATTTATCAGAATAGGCGGGAGAAACTCGATGTAGCCTCCCTTATTAGCCTCATCTAAATAAAAAGAAATAAGCGCTCTGAGCAAACGTGCCATGTCTCCGATATAAAACGGAAAACCGCCACCAGTGACTTTTACTCCACGTTGAAAATCTATGTACTGATTAAACCAAGGAATATCGTAGTGAGCGGTTGCGTGCGGGGATACTGAATTTACATCGCCCCAAGTTGCAACCGTCTGGTTATCTCCCTCTGTTTTCCCGATAGGCACGGACTCGTGCGGCATATTAGGAATCGTCATAAAAGACGCTTTCCAGGCCTCATCCACCTCCTTAGCGGCAGCCTCCAACTCCTTTACCCTTGCGGCAATGACCTTCATGCCCTGTACGGCTTCTAAAAACTCAGGGGAACCCTTTTTTAGCGCGGCCATTTTGTCATTAAACGCCTTTTGTTCAGCACGCGCATTTTCGGCCTCAGCAACCTGTTCCCTGCGCTTGGCATCTAGCACTAAAAAGGCATCCAGATCACAGGAAAACTTTTTCTTGGCAATGGCATTCCGGACAAATTCCGGATTTTCTCTCAAAATTTTTACATCAATCATATTAAGGTTTGTATATTAACCGGTATTGCCAATCAGACAAAGGAAATTTTTCTTTTAAAAGATCTTCCAGAGAAGAATTCTTATTCTCTGTTTCTTTTTTGACAAATTCGACATTAAAACAAGCATTGGTAAATTTTAGGTTATAATTACGCTCTAGCAACCATTTGTCCTTTTTTACCTCGATACCCGTGATTTCCAGGATTACGTGATAGAGGGCTTCAGGTTCTTTAAGTTGACTCCAATTACATTCCGACAGCGCTTTTCTTTCACCGGCTCGATTCAAGTTATATAACTCATCGTACCGCAAATACCTTAACTTGCTTTGCGTCGAGATGACCCTTTCTCGGTAAACGATTGCCTTTTTAAAGTATTTTAAGTCCTGCGGATCAAAGTTTTTCCTAAAGAAATCGCAGACTAATCGGGCATTCAAGCACGTCTCCACGGAACTATACTCTTTCAGGATTTTATACACCCAAACGTCACCGAGAGAAACAAAGGTACGCGGTTTTTCCCTTTTGCCCATCAGGGTTTTTATGTTTGATAATACACCCTTGGTGGCCGGAATAATTTTGCGGTTGATGATAAATTTTACACAGCAATTTGAAATTGGCTTTTCTGCTTTTAAAAGAATGCATTTTTCAGTTTTGAGTAATTTAGCACTGTCATCTGTCGGTAAAAGCGAGATGCGATTCATTATCCTCAACTTAGTATTATCAACCTCTTTTAGTTCCTCCTCTTTTATAGCCTCTTTATCATTAAGTCGTATGTAACCCTGTTTCTTTATAATATTCATAACTAAAAGGGTAATGATTACGACTCGAATGACGAGGCAAAAAAGAGTTTAAAAAAGGTAAGTAAAGAGATGTAATGAAGGAGTGGTTCAAGAAACGATCAAATGCTATCATTGCGGGAGTGAAGATGTTGTAAAAAACGGAAAGGCACCGAATGGGAAACAGAAGTACAAGTGCAACGCCTGTGGGAAACAGAGTCGGGAAAACCCGAGTGAAA